>JBBJOE010000385.1:0-2905 GCA_037721765.1 Thermomicrobiales bacterium | reverse complement strand
ACTCCCGGACCCGCCGCCGGACCAGTTCGGTCGCCAGGCCGTGCCGGAAGGAGTGGGGCGTGACGTCGCTTTCGACCCCGGCGGTCGCGGCCAGCTGGCCGATCATGTTCTCGACGGTGCGGGGGCTGATGGCATTGCCCGGCGCGTGCTGGCGGTCCCGGCCGCTGAACGCGGGCAGGGCCCCGGCGCCGCGAGGCGGGTCGCCGCGACCGGACCAGTAGGCCGAGAGCGCCGCCGCCGTCTCGTTGTCGAAATGCACCGTGCGGCTCTTGCCGCCCTTGGCCCGGTAGATGTGGGCCGTTCCCTCGACCAGGTCGATGTCCCGCCGCCGCAGGGCGCAGAGCTCGGAGAGACGAACGCCGCTGCGGAATAGGAACAGCACGATCGCCAGGACTTTGAGGCGCCGGAGTTCCCGCTCCACCTTCTCCAGCGGTTCGCCTGCCCGGGCCACCGCGACCATCTTCTCCAGGTCGGCCAACCTAACGTCGGGCGGAGGCGGGGTGAAGCGCGGCATCATCGCCGCGACCCGGACCTTGATCCGGTCATTGGCCAGATTAGGGTGTAGGTCGTAGGCGGCGATGTAGGCGCAGAACTTCCGGATCGCCGAGAGGTTGTTCTGGGCCGTCCGCATCCGGGCCACCTCCTCCGGGCTCCGGATGTCGTCGGGCACGATCACCGAGGCGTAGGCCGTGACGTGCTCCGGCAGCAGGGCGGTGATCGGGGCGGTGTCCGGGTCGATGCCCTCGTGGGTCGCCAGGTGGCGCACGAACTTGTTGATCCCGATCCGGTAGGTCTTCTTCGAACGGGGCGCCAGGCGCAGGTCGCCGAAGAAGATCTCCACCGCCCCATTGATCGTGACCGCGCCATCGACGAGGTGAGGCGCGAGCGGCGACGGGTCGTCCCGGGGTGATTCGACACTGGCTCCCTCTGATGCCTCGACCAGGGGACCAGCGAGTGAAGGGAACCGTTCGGGTTCCAGCCCGGTGCCCATGGCAAAAACTCCTCGACGACGGAGAGTGATCGTCCCGGTCGCCTGATCGTGGTGTACGTACACTATTGTGCCGAGGATACCGGAAGCGCGGTGCGCTGTCCACCCCGCCCTCGGCCCGTCGGTCCGGGCGTCATCCCCGCCGCGCGTACCGGTCGACGAGGCCCAGGGGGTCGGCATGGAAGGCGCCGTTCGAGATGACCCGGGTCACCCCCGCGTCTTTGGCGGCCTGGAAGGCGGCCACGTCCCGGTGCGGGCCAAAGGCGAGGATCGGGGCGATGTCCTCGCCGTCGGCCGCGAGGGAGGTTATCGGCGCCCAGTCATCGACCGCGCCCATGTCGATCAGGCCGAGCCGGACGACGGTGCCCTCCGCCGAGAGCCGGGAGGCGAAGGCCGCCGCGGTGGCGACCAGTTCGACCCGGTCGCCCCGGGCCCGCAGGCCATTCGCGACCCGCACGCCGGCGAAGAGGTCCCTGTTCAGAAAGATGATCATGGCCTCGCATTTCACTCGTCGGCATCCAGCCTCGCCATCCGCCCGGCCTTGGCTATCGGGACGGGCCGGTGGCCAGCGAATGGTAGCCTCCGGCTCCCGGCGTGCGGCTCCCGAGTCAGGATACAGGCTCCTCGTCGCGATCCGGTGCCGGTTCTCAGCCGGGATGGACCCAAACGAACGTCGTACCCACACACCGCCAGACCATGGGCTCGACGGCATGCCGAACAACGTTTGGCAAACCTATTGACAATCAGATCGCGCGGTCGTATGCTGACGGTGTTCGAACGATGGAACGGTGTTCGGTAGATATTAACGTGAGGGCAACCGCATGGCATCCTGGCTATCTACCCGGGGATTGGCGCGCTTCAGTTCCCATCGTCCATGGCTCGTCATCGGGGCCTGGGTCATCGCCCTGGTCGTCTCCGGCGTCGTCGCCGCCACGTCCCTCGGCGGGGTCCTCACCTCGGACATCACGCTCACGAACGACCCCACCTCGCTCCAGGGGTTCCATCTCCTGGACGAGCGGATGGAGGGCTCCACGGCGCTCTCGGAGACGGTCGTCATCCGGTCGGAGACGACCACCGTCGATGACGCGGCGTTCCGGGCGGAAGTCGATCGGGTCGCGGGCGGGTTGCGGGCGTTGCCCGGGGTCGTGTCCGGGGTACTGACCTATTACGAGGTGAACGACTCGGCCCCCGATCAGGCCGGTGGTCTGGTGTCCGCCGACCGTCGCGCCACGCTGATCCCCGTTACCTTGACGGGGACGTTCGATGAGGCCACCGAGCGGTTCGGTCAATTCGAGGATGCCCTCCACGACGGGGCGGCCGACGGCTTCCAGGTCCTCACGATCGGCGACATCAGTGTCGATGAGACGTTCAACTCGACGTCCGAGGGTGACCTGCAGACGGCCGAGATCTTCGGCCTACCGATCGCTTTGCTGATCCTGATCGTCTTCTTCGGGGCGCTGGTGGCGGCCGGTATCCCGGTCCTGCTGTCGCTGATCTCGATCGGCGTCGCCGTCGGCCTGACGGCCGTGGTGGGCCAGGTGTTCGAGTTGTCGTTCTTCGTGGTCAACATGATCACCACGATCGGACTGGCGGTCGGCATCGACTACGCCCTGTTCACCGTCGAGCGGTACCGCGAGGAACGCCGCCGGGGTCTCGACAAGATGGCCGCGATCGAGATGGCCGGTGCCACCTCGAGCAAGGCCGTCTTCTTCTCGGGATTGACGGTCGTCCTGGCCCTGCTCGGGATGTTCTTGATCCCGTCGTCCATCTTCCACTCGCTCGGCACCGGGGCCATCCTGGTCGCGATCGTCGCTGTCCTGGCTACCCTGACCCTGATCCCGGCCCTCCTTGGGCTCCTGGGCGACCGGATCGACTGGCCGCGCCGCCGGCACTATGACGCCGCGACCGCTGCCCGGG
>JBBJOE010000067.1:0-11082 GCA_037721765.1 Thermomicrobiales bacterium | reverse complement strand
GCGACGGGATCGGCGACGGGGTCGCCTGAGCCCGTCCTGCCACGCGAGTCACCTCAGCCTCGACGAGTATCTGGATCTCGTCTGGATCGAGACCACCCCACAAGTCGAACCGAGGGTCCTGCCGAATGTGGGCATCCGTTTCCAGGGCGACCTGCCGCATCACCTCCCCGATGCGGCCGCAGGCGTTCCACTCCGCTTGGGTCGTCTGGATCGCGGACACCACCTCGGGTGCGACTCCCGCCTCCAGGTCGGACGTGGGTAGTGGTCGCGACGCTGCCGGAGTCGAGAGGACCGACACGACGTCCTCGATCGTCCTCGGCTCGACGCGACACTCCCCCGCCAGGCCCGGCGTGGACGACACGACCCCGAGATTGGCCCGGTCGTCCGTGGACTGCCGGAATGCGGTCTGGATCACCACGTAACCAACGGCCAGCAGCGTGAGAAGCATCGCCACGTTCGCTAGCCGAGACCCCATCCTCCATCTCCGATCAGAGCTCGACCAAGGCACGAACGACGTGGCAGGCTCCACCGGGTTAGCCTGCCGCGCCCAGATTGGGTCCAATCCGATCACCGGCTGGCTCTTCGGCCGGGGTTCTCGCGTTGCATCCATCACGTCCTCCCATACGCTCGCCATCACCTGACGTGACGACTGGTTCGTGGCCCCCATGCCGTGAACGAGTCGCGTCGCCGCGACGAGGCCGGGTTCGACAGTGCCCATCGGGGCTGATGTCCGCTGGACCACAGCGTCGAGATACCGGTCAAAGTCGTCAGACCGCGTCTTCTCACCCCGTGCGAACCACATCGGCATCCTCCGTTCGACATGTATCAGGGCGCTCACCCAGGAGAACCCGGAGCTGGCCATAGGCGCGGAACTGGCGGCTCTTGACCGCGGCGTGACTGATCCCCAGGGTCGTCGCGGTCTCCGGCCCCGTCAGACCCGCGAGCCGCAACTCCACGATCTGGCGCTGATTCGGCGGGAGCCGCGCCAGTAGAGCTTCGAGCGTACGCCTGTCTTCGGCGGCTAACGCATGCTCCTCAGGCATCGACTCGGCACTCGGGAGGTCGCCCGCGTCATCGAGCGGAACGTGGACGCGACGGCGACGACTGGAATCGACCAGAACGTTGTGCGCGATCGTGAAGAGCCACGACCGGAATGAACCGCTCCGGTACCCCGGCAACGCGATCAGCGCCTTGATGAAGATTTGGCTGGTCGCGTCCGCCGCCGCCTCCCGGTCCCCCAGGGAGCGCAGGCAGTAGTGAAAGACGGGGGAGAAGTAGGTGGAATAGAGAGGCGCAAACGCACTTGGGTCGTCCCGCGACCGGGCAATGATGGCCGACTCCGTCTCGTTGCGGTCAGGAACGTCGTGGGTCGTGATCGTGGCCGCCCGGCTCGCGTTCAAGGTCGCCCCTCCGGCATCACCGCGCCACTCCCGTATTGAGGTGAACGCGCGGGCGACGAAAAGGGTGCGGTCCTCGGTCATCGCAGGACGACTCCCTTGGAGATGCGGCCACGACGAGCGGTGCAGGTTCACCGGATGGGACAGGTACGGTCTCACCAAGTTGCCTCATTCGGTGTCACATCCGCCGAACTCGGCATTTGGGCGCCCCAGCGCGACCCTGCCCGCGCTCCCCGAACGCCTATACTTTCGGGATCATAATCGAGCGTCGTGGTTGCCCCACGACCCGAGGAGCACATCGATGATCCAACAACGGCTACGAAAGATTGGGGATCACTTCGTCGTGACGATTCCTCAGGACGAGGTGGATCGCCAGGGTCTGCGGGAGGGTGACCTGCTCGGCCTGGAAGTGTCTTCGATCGAGGATCAGCCTCACATGCGGGACATTGTCCGAGACGCCTTCGAGGAGAGTTGGGCCAGGAGTGAAGCGGCCTACCGCTACCTCGCCGATCACTGATGACCGTCGAGTATCTCGACCTCGCGGACGTGATCGCGCTCCACGACGCGATTCTGCGGCGGATGGGAGCACCCTTCGCGGCCATACGCGATGAGGGGGCGTTGGATTCGGCGATCACCCGAGCCAAGACGGCTTATTTTTATGACGGCGCGGACGTGATCCGGCAGGCCGTCCTCATGGCAATTGGCATCTCTCAGGCGCAAGCATTCGTTGATGGGAACAAGCGCGCCGCCTACGCGGCCACCGAGACGTTCCTGCTCATGAATGGCTATACCGTGACTGGGGACCCGATTGGCCTCGCCAAAGCGTTGGAGGAAGCAGCCATCCACGGGGGCAAACTGGACGCTGCCACTGACTCGTTCGAACGATGGTTGCGAGATCACGTCCAACTCCGTTCGGAGACGAACTGAACCAGTGATCTTTGGACCGCTTCGTCATCCTAGACCCGATCCGCCCCCATGAATCCGTCCAACTCCGCCCGCCTCGGCAGCCCCTCCATCGCCCCCGCCTTAGTGGTCGCCAGGGCCCCGGCAGCGCTCGCGTAGCGCACGTCGGCCGCGTCGGGCGCGGTCCAACCCCTCTCGATCAAGCGGGAAACCAAGGCGGCGGTGAAGGCGTCGCCGGCGCCAGTCGGCTCGACGGCTTCCACGGGAAAGGCGGGGACGTGGTGCGGCTGACCGGACTCGTCGAGGAGGTAGCTGCCCCGGGCGCCGTCGGTCAGGACCGCGATCCGGGGCGGCAGGGCGGCGATGGCCCGCAGGGCGACGATTGGGTCGTCGCCCGCCCCGAGCAGGGCTCTCACGTCGTCCAGGCTCGCCTTGAGGACCGTCGCTCGATCAATGATCGGCCGGCAGGCGTCGGCCGCGGCCGTGAGGTCCGGCCACAGGCTCGGCCGCAGGTTGACGTCGAAGACGACCGGCACCCCGGCGACGGCGGCCAGGCTGACGGCGTGGGTGATCGCGGCCCGCGACGGCTCGGCCGCCAGCGCCACCGACCCGACGACGAGCCCGGCCAGTCCCTCGACACCGAAGCCATCGATGTCCTCGTTGGTCAGCAGCCGGTCCGCCAGGCGGAGCAAGGAAAAGTGCCCATCACCCCGGGCGTCTTTCCAGGCGAAGGCGAGCGAGGTCGGCGCCTCGGGGGTGGCCCGTAGTCGGGATGTGTCCACCCCTTCCCGGTTCAGAACGCCCCGCAGGCGGCGGCCGAAGGCATCGTCACCGACCACGCCGCCGAAGGCGCTCGGGACCCCGAGCCGGGCCAGGGCCACGGCGACATTGGCCGGGGCTCCCCCGTCGCGGGCCCCGAACGCCGTGGCCCGGGTCAGGTCCGGCGACCCGTCGCTGACGATCAGGTCGATCAGCGTCTCCCCGATCGCCAGCACGGGCCTCCCCGCCGCCTCGTCCCGTCCGCCCGGGACCGTTCCGGCCGTCATGGCATCCCTCTGGTCGGCACTCATTCGTCCCACCACGCGCGCCGTCCGCACGGGTGACCACGGCCCAGGGATGACCCGGGCCTCTCCCGAGCCCATCCTCGGGCGTGGTCTCGTCCTCTCCCGGGCACGTCGCCCCGCGGCGCCAGGGCAGTCCCGCGCGGACCCCCCCTACCCCCGCGTGGACCCGGACACGTCGCGCCGGACGTCCAGCACGTCGCGGACGTTCTCTAGCCGATTGAGAATCGCGCTGAGTTGCTTGACGCCCTCGACCTCCAGGGTCAGCAACAACGTCACCGTCCGGTCGTCGTGGGTCGTCGTCAGGACGCCGAGGATGTTGACCTTGGCATCGGCCAGCAGCGTCGTGATGTCCTTCAGCAGGCCGACCCGGTCCCAGGCGCTGACGTGGATCGAGACGGCGAAGGTCTCGCCCCCCTGGTCGCTCCAACTGACCGGCAGCAGCCGCTCCGGCTCGGCGATGTGGATGATGTTCGGGCAGTCGGTCCGGTGGACCGTGACCCCGCGGCCCCGGGTCGTGAACCCGATGATCTGGTCGCCGTTGACCGGCTTGCAGCAGGGGGCGAGGTGAGAGAGCAAGCCCCCGGCACCGAGGATCTCTAGCCGGGCGGGCGTCCGCGGCGTCGGGACGTAGGGCGTCGCCGCGAATTCTTCCTTCCGCGTCTCCCCCAGCCTTGCCGCGATCACCTGCGACGAGACAGCCCCGTAGCCGATCGCGGCCAGGAGGTCGTCCATCTTCTGGTATCGGGGAAAGTGCTTCAGAACATCGTCGTTCTTGGCGTCCAGGCTGAGGCGTCGCAGCTCCCGTTCCAGGATGTCTCGTCCCAGGGCGACGTTGTCGTCCCGCTGCTGGCGTCGATACCACTGCCGGATCTTCTCCCGGGCCGAGGCGGTGGTGACGTACCCGGCGTCGGCCTGGAGCCAGTCGCGGCTCGGTCCCTTGGTCTTGCTGGTCATGATCTTGATGACCTGACCGTTCTGGAGCTTGTGGTCCAGGGACACCTGCTGGTCGTTCACCTTGGCCCCGACGCAGTGGTGGCCGACCTCGGTGTGGATGCGGTAGGCGAAATCGACCGGGGTCGCACCCGCCGGCAACTCGATGATGTCCCCCGCCGGGGTGAAGACGTAGAGCATCTCCTGAAATACGTCGCTCTTCAGAGACTCGACGAACTCCTCGGCATCGGCGACCTCGTCACGCCAGTCCATCAACTGGCGGAGCCAGGCGATCTTGGCCTCGACCTTGGCCCCCGACTTGCCGCCCCCCTCCTTGTACCGCCAGTGGGCGGCGACGCCGTACTCGGCGACGTGGTGCATCTCCCGGGTCCGGAACTGCAATTCCACCGCCTGCCCGCCCGGCCCGATCACGGCCGTGTGCAGGCTCTGGTACATGCTGTCCTTGGGGGTGGCGATGTAGTCGTCGAACTCGCCGGGGATCGGGTGCCACCGCTCGTGGATCACGCCCAGGGCACCGTAGCAGGCGGCCCGGTCCTCGACGATGATCCGGACCCCGATCACGTCGTAGATCTCGTCGAAGCGCCGGTTCTTCTGCCGCATCTTGCGGTAGATCGAATAGGCGTGCTTCTGGCGGCCGGAGAGGTCGGCCTCGAGCCCGGCCGTGTCCAGGGCGTCCCGGAGGTCGGCCATCACCCGCGTGATGATGTCCTTCTGGTCCCGGCCCCGGTCGTCGAGCAAGCGAGTGATGCGGTGGTACTCGAACGGCTCCAGGTACCGAAAGGCCAGGTCCTCCAATTCGGACTTGAATTGCCAGATGCCGAGGCGGTTCGCCAGCGGGGCGTAGATCTCCATCGTCTGCTGGGCGATGCGGAGCTGCTTGTCACGCGGCATCGCGTCCAGGGTCCGCATATTGTGGAGACGATCGGCCAACTTGATCAGGACGACCCCGATGTCGTCCACCATCGCCAGGAACATCTTGCGCAGGTTCTCGGCCTGGGCCTCCCGTTCCCGGCTGGCGTGGTCGCCCTCGCCGGTCCAGGGGATCTTGCCGAGCTTGGTGACGCCATCGACCAACTTCGCGACCCGGGGCCCGAACTCGGTCTCGACGTCCGACAACGTGACGAGGGTGTCCTCGACCACGTCATGGAGGATGGCGGCGGCCAGGGTATCACCGTCGAGCTGCATCTTGGCCAGGATCGTGGCCACGGCGATCGGGTGGACGACGTAGGGATCTCCGGAGCGGCGCACGGAACCCTCATGGGCGTCACGGGCGATCGCGATCGCCCGGTCGACCATAGGTTGGGCGCCGCCGGTGACGGCGTGGAGGTCGTCGATGGCACGGACGATCACCGTCTCGCCTGGATCGCCCAGGGGAGTTGGAATCGGCACGCGCGGGAGGGAGAGCCCGGGCGGATTCACCTGATCGAGTTGTGGGGCACCCATAAAGCAATTGTCAAACACGCCGCCCACCGGCGCAAGGGCACGAGGCGGTTGCACCTCGGCATCGTCTGATCGTTGCACTCTCCTCCCACACGACCCCGAATCACGCTCAAGAAACGCCCCCGTGACAACCCGCGCGAAAGCGTCACGGGTGATGGGTTCGGATCCTCTGAAGGCAGACAGACGCGGTGGGCATCCAGGACCAGCGTCCTAAACGATGTTGGGCGAAGATCCGGTTCTCTCGTGGGTCTCGCGTCAGGCGCGCGGGCCTGATCCAAATCAGGACCGCGATTGGTTTCGATACACCATCTCAGGTATCATGCCGAGTGCAGCCTTCAGGGCAGGGTGCGGGGGAAACCCCAATTCCCGACCGGCGGTAGAGCCCGCGAGCGCCAAGACCGGCGCAGATCCGGTGTCATTCCGGAGCCGACGGTACAGTCCGGATGGGAGAAGGCGCGCTCGAAAATGCGGAGAGGAGGGCTTGCCGGTGACGGTGTGCCCGACTCCTTGGCGTTCTCATCGCGCATCCCATCAATGCCCGGGGGGGTTCGCCCCCGGGTTTTTTGTGCCCGTGGCCGGACAGATCGTTCCGGGATGATCGCGTGACACGTGAGCACGAAGACGGTCAATTCATGCGTGAGGCACTCGACCTCGCCGTTCGGGCGCTCGGCCGGACGGCCCCGAACCCCGCCGTCGGGGCAGTGGTGGTGCGTGACGGTCATGTCGTTGGCCGGGGTTGGACACGTCCTCCCGGAGGCGCGCATGCTGAGGTGGTCGCGCTTGCTGAAGCGGGAGCGGATGCAGTCGGGGCGACGCTCTACGTCACGCTCGAGCCCTGCTCCCACCACGGTCGCACTCCGCCCTGTACCGAGGCCATTATCGCCGCCGGGATCACCCGCTGCGTCGTCGCCGTCACGGACCCGTTCCCGCTCGTCGCCGGGAGCGGGATCTCGTTCCTGCGTCAGTCGGGCCTAGCGGTCGAGATTGGCCCGGAGGCTCGCGAAGCCACGGACCTCAACGCGGGCTTCTTCACGCGCGTCCGGACCGGTCGACCGTGCGTCGTCGCCAAGTACGCGATGACGCTCGACGGCCGGATCGCGACACGCACCGGACACAGCCGCTGGGTCACCGGTGAGGAGGCTCGGCAAGCTGTCCACCTGATGCGTGACCGGGTCGACGCGATCGCCGTCGGCGCCGGCACGGTTACCGCGGACGATCCAACGCTGACCACCCGACTTCCCGTTCAACTCTCGGGTGATGGTGGACCGCACCACCCACGCCGGGTCGTCATCGACGGACACGGTTCATCTCCCCTCACGGCCCACCTCTTCAATCCGGAATTGCCCGGTCAGACCCTCGTCGCGACCACCGGTGCGGCCCGTCCCGAATGGCTCGCCGCGCTGGCTCGAAGAGGCATCGCGCGGGAACGGTGCGGCGATGGCCCGTGTGTCGATCTCCCCCTGCTTCTGGACCTGCTCGGCGCGCGCGGGGTCAACACGCTCCTCGTCGAGGGGGGTGGCCGACTCCACGGGGCGTTCTTCGACGCCGGCCTGGTCGACAGGGTATCCGCGTTCATCGCGCCGGTCCTGGTGGGCGGTGCGGAGTCGCCCGGCCCGGTGAGCGGTCACGGGGTAGCGACGTTGGCCGAGGCCGTCCGTCTCAAGGACGTGCGGGTGCGGCGATATGGGGAGGATGTCCTCGTCGAGGGAGAGGTCGTCAAGCCAGCGGCCGGGGAGGTGGGCTGACGTGTTTACCGGGATCGTCGAGGAGATCGGCACCGTCGAGCGGGTCGGCCACCAGGGTACGGCCCCGCTCACCATCCGCTGCGCCACGGTACTCGAGGGGACTCGCCTCGGCGACAGCATCTCCGTCAACGGTGTCTGTATCACCGTGACGGAGCGTGACGAGCGGTCATTTCGCGCGGATGTGCAGCCGATCACGAGGCGACGCAGCAACCTCGGAGCGCTTCGGCTTGGAGATTCCGTCAATCTGGAGCGGTCCGTCGCGGCCGGACAACGGCTCGGCGGGCACTACGTCCAGGGTCACGTCGATGGTGTTGGCCGGGTGATGAGTGTTGTCGGGGAGGGTGCATCCGTCATCGTCCGGCTGAGCGTCCCGACGGAACTCCTGCGCTACGTCGTCGAGCGCGGCTACGTCGCTATCGACGGGGCGAGTTTGACGGTGGCAACGCTGCGCTCCGACGGCTTCGATGTCTCCCTCGTCTATTACACCCAGCAAGAGACCACGTTGCCGGGCAAGCGGTCCGGAGCGACGGTCAACATCGAGGTGGATGTCTTCGGGAAGTACGTCGAACGGCTGATGGGGAACTCGGCGGGAGGAGGCGTGACGATGGACCAACTCCGCCGGGCTGGATACACCTAGACCACGATCACGATAAGGAGGAACACCCGATGCCACACATCTCGATCGAGCAGGCCATCACCGACTTCCGGGCGGGTACATTCGTCATCATCGTCGATGACGAAGGCCGGGAGAACGAGGGCGACTTGGCAATCGCCGCCGAGTTCGCGACGCCGGAGGTCATCAACTTCATGGTCCGCCACGGGCGAGGTCTGGTCTGCGTGGCGATGACGGGAGCCCGGCTCGATGCGCTCGGTTTGCCCCTGATGGTACCCGCTGATCAGAACTCGTCGGGATTCGGCACGGCGTTCACCGTCTCGGTCGAGGCCCGGACCGGCGTGACCACGGGCATCTCCGCTCCCGACCGCGCCCGCACGATCGGCCTGCTCGCCGACCCAGCGACGACCGCCGCCGACCTCGCGCGGCCGGGTCACGTCTTCCCGCTGCGGGCCAATGAAGGCGGAGTGCTCGTCCGGGCCGGGCAAACCGAGGCGTCCGTCGACCTGGCGAGACTGGCTGGGCTCGAGCCGGCCGCCGCGATCTGCGAGGTGATGGCCGAGGACGGGACGATGGCCCGCATGCCGGAACTCGAACGCTTCGCCGCCGAGCACGAGATTGGCATCGTCGTCATCGCCGACCTCATCGCCCATAGGCGCGAGCGAGACGTGCTCGTCCGCCGGGGCGCGACGACCCGGTTGCCGACGCCCCACGGTGAATTCGTCGTCACCGCCTACGAGAACCCGCTCTACCCTCATCCCGACCTCGCGCTGACGATGGGCGACGTGGCAGACGGGGAACCCGTCCTCGTCCGCGTCCACTCCGAGTGCCTGACCGGCGACGTGTTCGGCTCGGGCCGATGCGATTGTGGCGAGCAACTCCAGCGGGCGATGGCACTGATCGCGGCCGAAGGACGCGGTGTTCTCCTCTACGTGCGGCAGGAGGGACGCGGCATCGGCCTCCATAACAAGCTACGGGCCTACCAACTCCAGGACCAGGGTCTCGATACCGTCGAGGCCAACGAACGCCTCGGCTTTCCGGCCGATCTGCGGACATACGGCCTGGGCGCCCAAGTCCTGCGCGACCTCGGCGTGCGGCGACTGCGGCTCTTGACGAACAATCCGCGCAAGGTCGTCGGCTTGGAAGGTCACGGTTTGGAGATCGTCGAACGCGTCGCCATCTTGGTCCCGCCGGGACCCGACAACGGTCGGTACTTGCGGACGAAACAAGAGAAGCTCGGGCACGTGCTCGAGATGGTTGGACCTCTTACCGTCGGTGGCGACATCGCTGCTGTCTAAGCGGACGAAAGGGAACGGCATGCACAGTGACGTGACGATCATCGAGGGGATGTTGACCGGGCAGGGACGACGCTTTGGCATCGTCGTCGCCCGCTTCAATGAGTTCGTCGGCGGCAAATTGCTAGATGGAGCACTTGATGCCCTCATGCGGCTTGATGTCGAGCCGAGCGACGTGACGGTGGCGTGGTGCCCTGGGTCGTTCGAGATCCCGCTCGCCGCCAAGCGGCTGGCCGAGAGCGGGTCGTTCGACGCGGTAATCTGCCTGGGTGCCGTGATCCGCGGGGCGACCCCCCACTTTGACTATGTCGCCGCCGAGGTCTCAAAAGGGATCGCCACCGTCTCGCTCGACTCCGGCGTCCCGGTGATCTTCGGCGTGCTAACGACCGACACGATCGAGCAGGCGATCGAGCGAGCCGGCACCAAGGCCGGAAACAAGGGGTTCGAGGCGGCGATGACCGCGATCGAGATGACGAACTTGATGTCCGCCTTAAACGTCACCGCGACGGGATCGACGGGACCGACGTCTGAATGACGATATCCATCCACATTCCCGACGTATTACCATCTGCGCCGGGAGACCCACAACCCGCGCTCTCGCGATAGACGCCCTGAGAAAGGGCAGGAGTGAAATCCGATGATCCTCGACACGCTCGAGATCGACCCCAAGGAGCTGGCGCGACGCACGGGTTGGGAGATCAAGCCCCAGGGGGCCTGCAAGGGCGAGCGCTGCGTCCCGCTGCTGGCCACGGGCGAGCAGCGGGTCGATGCCCGGCTCCTCGCCGACCGGCTGGGGATGCCGCTCGTCCGAGACGAGCCGAGCGGGCTCTGGTGCCTGGGACCCGAAGCCGGCGGGCGGGCGCTCACGGATGCCCACGCGCCCGATCTGGTGTTGCCCGACATCCATGACCGGGCCTTCCACCTGCGCTCCCTGCGGGGCAGCAAGGTCCTGCTCGTGGCGTGGGCGTCCTGGTGAGGCTGCCGGCGTGACCTGCCCGTGTGGCAGGACCTCTCCCGAGAGCTGGGTCCCCGCGGCCTGCAGATCGTCACCGTGGCCCTCGACACCGGTGGCGTTGATGCGGTCCGGCCGTGGATCGAGGCGGCCAAGCCGGACCACCCCTCGCTGATCGACCGGGCGCACGTCGTGGGCGAGCTGTTCGGCATCACGAACGTGCCGAGCGGGGTCTGGATCGACGAGACGGGCACGATCGTCCGGCCGCCCGAGACGGCGTATCCCCGGCAGCCGAACTATCAGGACCAAGAGATCCCGCCCGACGCCTCGGCCAAGGTGGCCGCGGCGATCGCGGAGGTGAAGAAGCTGCGGACGGACGCCGAGCGGTACATCTTCGCCCTGCGCGACTGGGTCGCCTCCGGCGCCCGGAGCCGCTTCGCGCTTCCGCCCGAGGAGGTGCTGCGCCGGAGCCGTCCCCGACCCGTGGAAGACGCCACGGCGGCGGCCCATTTCGAGCTGGGCCAGCACCTGCACCGGTCGGGCCGCCCACGACACGCCGTGCCCCACTTCCGGGAAGCCTACCGGCTGCAACCCGACAACTGGACGTACAAGCGCCAGGCCTGGGACCTGCTCGACCCGGACCAAAGCCCCCTCGAGGTGTACGGGGGCGACTGGCTGACCGACGTCAGGAAGATCGGGGCCGAGAACTACTACCCCGCGCT
>JBBJOE010000066.1:0-11123 GCA_037721765.1 Thermomicrobiales bacterium | reverse complement strand
TCCGCCCCGGCACCGTCGTCACCAGTGTCCCCTACCACCTCGAACGCCACCACGAACCCCCGACGGGCCCGAGCGCGTTCACGCGGAGACTGTAGGGGCCAGGGGCCAGGGGCCAGTCGGTCGGAACCCCGGGGGCGCCACCGTCCAGTCGCGGGGCGCCGAACCGTGGGCAGCGTGGAAGAAGGGTTGATGTGCCAGCGGTCAGATGGGGATCGGAAATTACCCCCTGCCCGCCACCGCCAATGTCTGACGGGCGATGTCCTCGACGTTCTGGATGCGCCCCTTCCAGGCGTTGTAGGCCTGGCCCGCCAGACCAATGTGGATCTGGCAGGCGCGGAAGCGGGCGTCGAAGCCCGGCACGTCGAGGCCGATCACCTCGTGATGGCGTTGGCCCTCGTCGCGGAAATCGATCCCCGCCCAGGCCGGGTACCACGGCTGCCAGAACGCGAACCAGGCCAGGTCGTAGAGGAAGTCGCCGTACATCGCGCAGCCCCAGTCGAAGACCGCCGAGACGCGATCGCCCGTCACCAGCACGTTGCGGTTGAGCAGGTCGCCGTGGATCAGGCTCCGATCCGGGGCATCCCGGGCCAGCGAGGCGTCCAGGCGCCCGAACGCCTCGTCGAAGCGCTCGATGCCGACGGCGGATGCCGCCATCTGCTCCCGCCATGTCCCGTCCTGGTCATTGGCCACGTCGAGCAGCGCCGCCCGCCAGGTGGGGTAGGGCGCCGTGCCGTGGACTCCCCAGCCGCCCCAACCCCCGTCGCCAGAGATCGGCGGGATCGGGGCACTCCGCACCATGTCCAGCATCGCCAGCAGGGAGGGGAGAGTCGCCCGCATCTGGTCCCCGTCGATCCCGTCGATGAATTCGCCGGTCGCCCGCTCGGAGATAGCGTAGTGCCCGGCGAACGCCCGGCCGATCTCCGTCACCGCCGGGATCGGCAGGTCGGGGACGGCGTACCGGACCGCCAGGCAATCCTTCTGGAAATCCTCGTCGATTGCCCCGAACCGGACGATCCAGTCCCGCCCCCCGTGCCGGAAGGCGAAGGCCTTCGACCATTCCCCCTCCCCGGCGCTGATTACTCCCTCGACCCCGTCCCCGAACAGCTCTCCCAGGAACGCCGCGGCCCCCGTCGCATCGATCGGGACCGGGTCACCGCGCTGTCCCGTCGGCTCATCGGCGCTGGCTTGCATCTCGACCGTCAGTTGCTCGCTGTCCATGGCACCTTCCCGTGGTCTCGGCCGAACGCGCAGGACGCACCGGGCCGTTGCCAGACCTGGGTGTCACGTTTTTGGCATCATGTGCGTGGCGCGATGCACCTCATGGTGTCGGGGGCGCTGCTAGCTGTGCCCTCCAAAGGTCCGCAAGATTCATGTGGAGCAGATGTCCGGTAAGAGCACGCGTGAAGCAGCCTCTCTCCGGGGTGAGGCGTCCTGGGATTCAAGCGCCCCGCGACCGTCTCCCGTCCCACCGCAGCCGCCAGACGACCAGGGCCGCCTCGACCACGATCCCCCGTGACAGCTTGCTGGCCCCGGCCACCCGGTCGGTGAAGGTGATCGGCACCTCCAGGACGCGCCCTCCCCCCCGCCAGACCCTCCAGGTCGTCTCGATCTGGAAGCTGTACCCGTCGGTCCGGAGGTCATCCAGCGGCAGGGCCGCCAGGGCCTCCCGCCGGAACACCTTGAAGCCGCCCGTCGGGTCGTGGACCGGGAACCCCAGGGCCGCCCGGGCGTACCATCCCCCGAACCGGCTCAGCAGCAACCGCCGGGGCGGCCAGCCGACCGTCTTCCCCCCCGGCACGTAGCGCGACCCCAGCACCAGGTCGTGGTTCGCCGCCCCCGCCACCAACGTCCCCAGGGCTGCCGGGTCGTGCGACAGATCGGCGTCCATCTGGGCCACCAGCGGCGCCCCCGTCGCCAGCGCGACCCGGAATCCCGCCACGTAGGCCGGCCCGATCCCCGCCTTCGCCGGCCGGTGCAGCACCCCGACCCTGCCGGGCGACCCCGCCGCCAGCGCGTCGGCGATGTCCCCGGTCCCGTCCGGCGACCCGTCATCGACCACCAGCACCCTGTACCCCGGGTCGAGCCCCAGCAGCCTGGTCACCAGCGCTTCGAGGTTGTCCCGCTCGTTGTAGGTGGGAATCACCACGACCACCGAGCCGCCCCGGTCCAGCCCCATCGATCCTGGCTCGGCATTGGCGGCCAGGTCATCCGCGACGGTTGGCGAGCGGGCGGGATTCCCGTCCTCGCTGCCCGACATGAGTGGTCTCGCGTCGTCCTGCGTCGTGGTCGTCCCCATACGGTGCAGCCTAGCCCACCCCGGGGCTCCCGGCCAACCAGACTGCAGTCGGGAGTCGGAAGTCGGAAGTCGGGAGACGGGAATCTCCACCGGCGCGACGATGGGGATATGACCGTGAACGTCCCCGCTCGACCGGCCCTGAGCTTCCTCGCCCACGATCTATCGACTCCCGACTCCCGACTCCCGTCTCCCGACTACGGCGCGGCCGCCTCCGCCTCCAGATAGGCATAGATGTCGGCGATGTTCTGGTCCGAGACGCGGAAGCTGGGGATCGGTCCCGGCCGGGGCTGGTGGCCCGACCCGTCACGGACGAAGGCCAGCAGGGCCGTCGCGTCCAGCGTCGCCAGCGCCCCGTCTGGCGCGGTCAGGTCCGGTGCCTGGGCGCTGGGCCCGTGGCACTGCATGCACCACAGCGAGAACTGCGTCCGGCCCCGGGTCGCGTCGCCGAGCAGGGCCAACTCGCCCGGCACCGGCGTCCCGCCCGCCGCCACTTGGGCCTCCCGGGTGGCCGCCCCGGACGCCGCCCGCTCGGTCGCCGCCGCGACCTGCTCCGCGCTCTGGGTCGGGGTGGGCGTGACACCCAGGGCCAGGTTGATCTCCGCCTCCGACGCCCGGCCGCACGCGACCATCACCGCCGCCACCGCGATCGAGGTGATCAGGATCGCCCCCCGACCCCGCGCGCGCGAGGCCGGGGGGGCAACGGCAACCTCGGGATCGGCCATCGACACGTCTCCTCGCGCTCAGCGCGTCCTGTTCCCGGCCGGACCTCGCCTCGACGTCCGGACGTCGCTCGCCGGGCGACGTCGCCTGCCCGGTGTGTGGCCGGGGCACGCCGGCCGCCGGCGAGGGTTTCCCATCTGGGAATCTCGGGTGGCGAGAGCATAGTCACCACATTTCCGCCTTGTCAACGGGCATGACGCCCGAGGGGCCCGGCACGTTTCCGGAAAGTGGCGCGGGCTCGACCGCGTAACGCACGGCGACGAACCGAGATAGGCGGCGCGACCATTGGGCAAATCGTGTGGACCGCGCGATCCTGACCCCGGCTGGCCATGTCGCGGGATCGTGACGTCCTGCCGGTGCCCAAAACCTTCGTGCCGTGAGAGATCCGGCAGTCACTCGGGCCGGGCCCACGCCGCGTGTTTTCCCGGAGGCCCCGCGATCAGCCGGGTCGCCCCCAACTGGTCCGGGACCGGGGCGCGGATCCAACGTCTCCCCCGGCACGGGGGGCCGCCCGGTCGCGGGAGCGAGCGGGATGTCCTTTGCTATCATGCGGCGCGACCTCTCCCGACCCGACCTGATCCGGCCCGGCCGGATCCGACTGGACGGCCCCCACGTGAACGTGACCCTGCGGACCACCCGCCTGATCGACGCCGATGGCGAACGCCCCGGCGTGGTCGGCATCGATGCCGGAATCCTCCGGCTTCTCCCCCCGGACATGGCCTCACCCGGGACGGACGACGAGACGATCGACCTCGGCGATGCCCCGCTCGTCCCCGGCTACGTCGATGTCCACGTCCACGGCGGCGGCGGGTTCGCCCTCCACACCACCGATCCCCACGAGATCGCCGCCTTCGCCCGCTGGGCGCCGCGCACCGGCGTGACCTCCTTCCTGATCGCGGTCGTCGGGGTCGAGGACGGCTTGCCGGAGGCTCAACTGCGGACCGCCGCCGCGGTGGTCGCCGATCCTCCCCCGGGCGCCGAGGCGATCGGCATCCACCTCGAAGGTCCCTTCATGGAACCCTCCCGGCGCGGTGCCCACCCCCTCGCCTGGTTGCGGACCCCGTCACCCGCCGCCACCGACGCCATCCTGGCGGCGGCGGGCGATGCCCTCCGCCTCGTCACCCTGGCCCCGGAACTGCCCGGCGCCGGCGACCTGATCGATGCCCTGGTGGCCCGGGGCATCACCGCCAGCGCCGGTCACACCGCCGCCGACGAGGCCCAGACGGAGGTGGCCTTCGCCCGGGGCGTCACTCACGTCACCCATTGCTTCAACGCCATGCCCCCGATGCTGCATCGCGCCCCGGGCCCGACCGGCGCGCTCGTCGCCTCCCCCCACGTGCGGGGCGAACTGATCGCCGACGGGGTCCATGTCCACGAGGCCGCCGCCCGCCTCCTGGCCCGGGCCCTCGGCCCGGATCGCCTCGTCCTGATCACCGACGCGCTCCCCGCCGCCGGGATGGGTGACGGTCCGTTCCTGCTCGGCTCCCAACCCTTCCGGGTCGAGCGCGGCGTCGCCCGCATGGCCGACGGCGCCCTCGCCGGCAGCACCATGACCATGGACGCCGCCGTCCCCCGGGCCATGGCCTGGGGTTTCGACCTCGCCGCCGCGGTGACCATGGCCACCCGCACCCCGGCCCGGGCCGTCGGACTCGACCGCCGCAAGGGCGTCCTCCGCGACGGCTTCGATGCCGACCTGGTCATCCTCGCCCCCGACCTCTCGGTCGCCGCCACCATCTGCCGGGGCAGGCTGGCCCACGTCGTCCCCGGATGGGCCGACCGCCTCGCCGTTCTGCCGACCACGGCCGCCGCCTCCGCCCCGTGAGCCACGACGACCCGCCCCGGCCTGTCAACCCACCGGGCCGCCGGGATCCGTCCGGGTCGCCGGGATCCGGGGCGCCCACGTTGATCCACCTGGGCACCCTTGACACCACCCTCGGCCACCCCACCCCCACGACCCGAGAGGAGCCCGATGACCATGACACACCCACGCACGGCGCCGCCCAGCCCGGAACGCGAGACCTCAACGGAGACCGACGGCGGGGCGACGACCCTCGTGATGACCCCGGCCATGGCCCCCGCCTGGGACGTGGTCACCGCGGGCACGGCGGCCGGCGCCTATGCCGGTGCCGTCGCCGCCGTCTCCGTCGGCGACCGGGTCGTCCTCCACCGCGCCGGCGGCCACGCCCAACTCGAACCCGCCCGCGAGCCGATGACGGCCGAGACGATCTTCGACCTCGCCTCCCTGACCAAGGTCGTCGCCACCCTGCCCGTCGTCCTCCGCCTGGTCGAGGCCGGGGCCTTCGGCCTCGATGATCCCGTGCCTTCTGTCCTGCCCGCGCCGTGGACCCCGGCCCACGCCGGGATCACCGTCCGCCACCTTCTCACCCATACCTCCGGCCTGCCCGACTGGCGCCCCCTCTACCTCGACGCCCACGGCCCGGACGCCGTCCGGGCCCTGATCGCCGGCACCGCGCCCGTCGCCGCCCCGGGCGATCGGGTCCTCTACAGTGACCTCGGCTTCATCCTGCTCGGCGAGATCGTCCGCCACGTCACCGGTCAGCCGATCGACCGGGCCGCCCACGAGCACGTCTTCGCCCCCCTCGGGATGGGTGATACGCGGTACCGGCCCGACCCGGCTAACCACGACCGCATCGCCGCCACCGAGCGCGGCAACCCCCGGGAGATCTCGATGACCGGCGAGCGGGCCGCCGATTTTTCCAGGTGGCGCCAGGGCATCATCCGGGGCGAGGTCCACGACGGCAATGCCCACCACGCCCTCGACGGCGTCGCCGGCCACGCCGGCCTCTTCGCCCCGGCCGCCGACCTCCTCCGCTACGGCCAGTGCTGGCTGGCCGGCGGCACCCTCGACGGCTACCGACTCCTCTCCCCGGAGACGATCGCCGGGGCGACCCTCCCCCAGGCCCCCGGCCGTGGCCTCGGCTGGCGCACCGGCCCCGGCGAGTCCCCGGACGACCCCTTCTTCACCCTCGCCCCCGTCGCCTACGGCCACACCGGCTTCACCGGCACCGCCATCTGGGTCGCGCCCACCATGGGCGCCGTCGCCGTCCTCCTCACCAACCGCGTCCACCCGGTCTCCCGCGACGAGATCGTCACCGTCCGCCCCGCCTTCGCCGCCGCCCTCCGGGTCGCGCTGGGTGATGGGGTGACACGGTGACGTGAGGTTGCATATATCGGCGATGTGGGATGGTCTCTGGGGTGGCGGGATAGGCGACCTGAACATCATCCTGAAACGGGGGTTGGGAGGAACCGGTGCGATACGATTATGTGGAGTACGATGTCCACGCGGTCGAGCGGATGGACGAACGGACGATCTCTGACGACTTGGTCCTCTTGACGTTGGATCAACCCGCGTTTCGGTACCGCAGTCGTCAACGCCCCGGCCGATGGATCGCGGAGCGTGTGACCCCTCAGGGCTCGGCGTTACGCGTTGTCTACGCCGAGCGATTCGATGAGCGTGGTCATGGTGCGATCATCTTGACGATGTACCGGATCTCGACCACGCGGATGGGAAAGGCGTACGGATGAAAATGCAACTGCGTGAGTCTGGATTGTTTTACCTACTTTTGCGCGATGGCGAGGCAGTCGACACCATTACCCTCGACGACGGTATCTACATGGAGATCGACCCCGATGGGCGACCGCTGGGTATCGAGTTCCTCGACGTCGCCGACCTCGTCCCCTTCTTGCGGGGGAGGGGTGGGACCTTCCACATCCCGGACCAGATAGACCCCACCGCCCCCGAGTGGGACGGGCCACCCCGGCGCGGCTTCGTCGGGACGGAGGCGGATGCGGCGCTGTTGGGATTGACACATACCCCGGCAGGTGACTGAACCGGCGAGGGCGGGACAGCCGGTTCACGAGCTGCCGATGGGCCGTGTTTCTGGCGTTTGGCGCGTTATCGAACGTTGATGATCGTGTGGAAGTCCCCCACGTTGCCCAGATGACAGGGCAGGGGGTTGCCTTGTGGCGGTCTCCGTGTTTTCTGGCACGTGTGGACGGTGTGAGTTTTCACGGCGGAAGAACGGATCATCGGGCTCCGGTCGCCGTGGTCGCGGCTCCGTCCAATGCCCCCCGAACCCTCCCTCCGGCTCGCTCGAGCCGCTCCCGTGCCTCCGCCGCGTCGATCCCGGCCAGGGCCATCACGATCGCGACCTTCGGCTCGTCGCAGGCCTCGGCCAGCAGGGTCCGGGCTGTGTCCTCGTCCTCCCCGGTCGCCATCGCCACGATCCGCGTCGCCCGGTAGCGCAGCTTGGCGTTCGACGGCTGGACATCGACCATCAGGTTGCCGAACGTCTTGCCCAGGCGGACCATCACCGTCGTCGTCAGGGTGTTAAGGACCAGCTTTTGGGCCGTCCCCGCCTTCATCCGGGTCGAGCCGGTGATCGCCTCCGGCCCGGGCACCGGGGCGATCATCAGGTCCACGACTTCCTCCAGGGCCGAGGGCCGGGTGCAGGCCAGGCCGGCCACGAAGGCGCCCCGCCGCCGCGCCTCGGCCACCGCCCCCAGCACGTAGGGCGTCCGGCCGCTGGCCGCGATCCCGACCACCACATCCTCCGGCCCGATCCCCAGGCCGGCGATATCGGCCGCGCCCCCGGCCGGGTCGTCCTCCGCCCCCTCGATCGAACCAGTCAGCGCCGCCGGTCCGCCGGCCATCAGGGCCACGACCATCGCCGGGTCGGTCCCGTAGGTCGGCGGGCACTCGGCCGCGTCCAGGGTCCCCAGCCGCCCGGAGGTCCCCGCCCCGGCGTAGACCAGTCGCCCCCCGGCCCGCAGCCGCTCTGTCACGATCTCGGCCAGGCGCCCGATCGCTGCCGCCTCCGCCGTCACCGCCGGGACCACCGCCGCGTCCTCGGCCAGGATCGCCCGGGCGATCCCGGTCGCGTCTAGGCGGTCGATCTCGACCGTGCGGGGGTTACGCCCCTCCGTCGCGCTGGCCGCCACCCATCGCTCGATCCCATCGACCCGTCCGTTCCCACCGGCCGCCTCGTCGCCCGCGGCGATGTCCGCCGGCGGTTCGTCATGACTCGCCGCCGCCGCCCGGTCGTCCACGATTCCTCCTATTGGGCCACCGCGCCCGCTTTCGCTACCCGACCGCCCGAGCGTAGCATGGTCCCGAGGGGGGCGATCCCGGGGTTCGGCCACGGGTGGCTCGGGCTGGGGTCCGATCCCATCACTCCCACCCGTCACGGCCTCCCGTCCAGCGCCGCCGAGGAGCAGTCGATGTCCAAGATCACCGAACAGGTGGCGATCAACAACCAGATCGTGCAGGTCAAGAGTTTCCATCGCCGGCCCACTCCCGCGGTGGCCGGTCAGATCTCGGGCGACGAGGTCGAGATCGTGGTCATGCTCCGTGGCCGGGGCGAGCGGCGCGACTTCGAGACCCTGCTGCGGTCCCCCAGACTCACCCTCGCCATCCCCGACAGCGACACCCTGGATGTCACGGTCGCCGCGGCCGGCGTCTCCTCCAGCGGCTCGGGCGAGAAGGATGCCCACCGCTTCGACGTCACCTTTCGCGAATCGGACGCCTGCGCCGCCCGCCGCGCCACGGATGGGAGTGCGGCTCCCCCCCCGGCCCCGGTCAGCGTCACCCCGCGGATCGTCCGGTATCACGACGCGGCCGCGGATGACGACGGAGACGCCATCGACGACGGAGCGACCAGCGACCTGGGCGGGTCGTCGGTGGTCTGGGCCACCGCCCTGCGCCAGATGAGCCAGGACAAGACCGCCGCCGCCGTCCCGCCCCCCATCGAGCACGCGTTCAGCCCGACAGAATTGGCCGGCATCGAGTCGATCCTGGTCGGCCTCCGGCTCGAGGCCTTGATCGCCGAGCTGGACCGTGCCAATCTCGTTCGCCGTGGCGCCATCGACGACGGCTTCCTCGACCTGGTCAATAGCCGGTTCATCATCGAGGCCACCCCCGTCATCGGCGAGAAGGCCGCCCGCGCCGCCGCCGCCGCCGTCCTCACCGGGTAGCCGTCGTGCCCCCTCCCTGGGCGCCCCACCGACCTGGTCGTGGCACGTCCCGATGGCCGCGGTCCGCGTCTGGTTGCCGCGCGGCGCGGCCAATCTGGTCATGTTCTGCGGCTCACTCACGGGGCATGGTGCCGCGACCGCTAGCCGCCACGGCGTCCCCTCGCTACCTCGTGTCCAACCATCGAGTGTCGATCCCCGCTTGCGTGCTCAACGCGTACGGGGCAGACTGACGACCATGGACCAATTGGATCTCGCTCAGCTCACGCCCGACGCGTGGCGGGACTATCGCGCGATCCGGCTGGCGGCGCTGGCGGATGCTCCCTCGGCGTTCGGTTCGACGTTGGCCGCGGAGCGCCTGTCGAGGGAGGTGGACTGGCGCGCCCGCCTCGCGGGCCGGGCCCAGTTCGTGGTCCGGTGTCGCGGAGAGACGGTGGGGACCACCGGCGGCATCGCCGACGCCGGGGCCGAATCGGGCGCCATCCTGGTGTCGATGTGGGTCCATCCCGCCTGGCGCGGCCGTGGCGTCGGGGACCTACTGGTGCGAGGTGTTCTGGATTGGGCGCGTGAGCAGGGCCACACGGAGGTCCGGCTGTGGGTCTCCGTGGGCAACGCGGCGGCCGAGCGCTTGTACGCCCATCATGGCTTCGTCCGGACGGGTGAGAGCCAGCCGATCACGACCGACGACCCCGCGCGGTGGGAGTTCGCGATGGCCCGCACCATCGACGCGGCCGCGGTTAGCGAATCGCGATGGGCGGCTCCCGATCGCGTCTGAACCACGCCGGGGGTGACCCGTCGGCGACTGGATCAACGGGACGCGGATCGCTCCGGGCCGCTCGTGCCGGAGACCTTTATCCCGCGGTCGATGGCCCGGGCGATCTCCTCCCGGTGCCGCGCCAAGTATCCCAGGTCTCGTTCGACCCCGATGTCGTGGCCGTCCCGCAGCATCTCCGCGAAGCCCGGCACCCCCGCCTCGCCCCAGGCCCGCTGGGTCGCCAGCAGGGATCGTTCCCGTGTCTCGATCAGTCCCATGACGTCGTCTCCGGCCAGCGGTCCGATCGCCTCATCGGTCCCGTAGGAGCTTAGGAAGAGCGCGATCCTCCGCCCTCGCTCGGACGGCGGCCCGAACCCCTCGCCGGCCGACATCGGCACGAACCGCCACAGCGCGTAGCTGATATCCCACGTCCGTGGCCCGGGCGCCGCGAAGTCCCAGTCGATCAGGGCCGTCGGTTGCCCCCCGGCGAAGATCACGTTCCAGGGCGCCACGTCGTTGTGGCAGATGATCTCGCCCTCGCGCGGTGCTCCGACCGTGTATCGCCAGTTCGCCCCGGCGGGCGGCAGAAAACCTACCACCGCGTCGTGGTAGCGCCGCAGCAACCGTGCGACCCTGGCCACCACCGCGTCCTCCCGAAACCCGGTCAGGTCGGGCGGCGCCGACTCCCCCGGCAGGAACTCGATCACCTCGCGTCCCTTCGCGTCAAACCCCAATACCCGGGGCGCGGCGTCGAACCCCCGATCGGCCAGATGACCCAGCAGGGCATGTACGGCCGGGGTCCAGGGGCCGGTCGCCCGCCGCACCGTCTGCCCTATCCGGACCGTCCCCGCCAGGTTGCCGTCGGCGAACTCGTGCTCCGTCTCGTCCTCGTCCACGTCCCACCGCATGTCGTCCATCCCGCCGTCCTCGTCAATCGCGCCCGCGTTGCAATCACTGCTCGGCCCGACAACATGACCATGACCGCGGCCTCACGATCACTCCGCGCGCCTCCGGATCGCCTTCGCTGGGCCGGTCGTCACCATCCTTCTTCGCGGTCGACCACCAAAGTTGACCGAGGCACTGCCCTCTCTACGGAATGTTAGTAAACGTTTGTCTGAGCGCAATGCGCTTATCCAGCCACGGCCGCTTCCGTGAGGCAGGTAGCGCGATCGGTGGGCGAGGACCCCGTATCCTCCCGGGCTCGGGAGAACGGGAGTCCATCCTGGACACCAAAGCGCCGAGACGACTTCGCGGGGTCGTCACCCGCTCATACGGCTGGCGGTCCCTGCCGGATGCGGGCTCCTACCTCGTCTGGCCCGTTCGGCTCCTCCCACGGGGATTCGACCCACCAGGTCGCGCCCG
>JBBJOE010000384.1:0-2941 GCA_037721765.1 Thermomicrobiales bacterium | reverse complement strand
GTGTCCAAAACGGAACGGGCGTACGTCAAGGAGGGCGCAGCAAGCGGCGCTACAGAATGAGGTGGCGTGGGCAGCGGGGTGGGGATCGCCGGGATGGTCGTCGCGGTGCGGCGAGCGTGCGGCGGTGAGGTAATCCCATCCGCCAGGGGGGCGCCGCTCGCCGCGCCGGGCGGACCATCCACACGTCCACCTCGGACCGGTCGTTCCCCGGTGAGGGCCATGATCGCGGTGCCCTCCCCGGCATGTCGTCGTTCGCCAGGCTCAGCGTGAAGGTGAACGTCGCGATGATCCGGGTGTCCGGAGACGGGTCCCCGTGCGGCGGTGCCTATTGAAAGGCCGGCAACCACTCCCCGTGCTCCTCGATCAGGTCGTCGACGAGGGACCAGATCTGGTCCAGATCCAGTTCGGCCGCCGTGTGGGGGTCCAGCATCGCGGCGTGGTAGACGTGGTCGCGGTTGCCGGTCAGGGCCGCCTCGACGGTCAGGGCCTGGACGTTGACGTTGGTCTGCATCAGGGCGGTGAGCTGGGGCGGCAAGGTGCCGGCCGCGGTCGGCTGGATGCCGTTGGCATCGACCAGGCAGGGGACCTCGACGCAGCAGCCATCGGGCAGGTTATCGATCAAGCCGCGGTTGGGGACATTGCCGTAGATCACGGCCGGGGTGCCGGTCTCCATGGCGTGGATGATCGGCCCGGCGTACTCGTGGGTACGCTCGACCGTGATCGGCTCGTCCCCCTCGTAGCGGTCGCGCATCGTGTCCCAGCGGGCGATCTGGGTCTCGCAGCGGCGGGGGTACTCGTCCAGGGGGATCGCGAAGCGGTCGATCAGGTCGGGCCGGTCGCGCTTGATGAACCAGGGCACGTACTCGCTGAAGTGCTCGCTGGACTCGGTCACGAAGTACCCCAATCGGCGCAGCATCTCGTAACGGACGCGGTTCGACTCCGGCGCCCGCCCCTTCTCGGCGATCCGGCGCAGGGCCGGGTAGAGGTCCTCGCCGTGGCGCTCGAAGCGGGTGTAGAAGGCCATGTGGTTGATGCCGGCGCAGCGGTAGTCGATCTCCGCGACGGGGATGCGCAGGTCGTTGGCCAGTTCCTTGGCCGTCCCCTGGACGCTGTGGCAGAGGCCGACCGTGGCGATCGAGCTGCCCCGGTCCAGGGCCCAGCACAGCATCGCCATCGGGTTGACGTAGTTGAGCAGCAGGGCGTCCGGGCAGACCGCCTCCATGTCGCGGGCGATGTCGAGCATCACCGGGATGGTGCGGAGGCCGCGCATGATGCCGCCGATGCCGAGGGTGTCGGCGATGGTCTGGCGGAGGCCGTAGCGCTTCGGGATCTCGAAGTCGATCACGGTGCCCGGCTTGTAGCCCGCGACCTGGACCATGGTCAGGACGTAGCTGGCGCCCTCCAGGGCCCGGCGGCGGTCGGTGGTCGTGGTGATCGTCGCCGGGGCGCCGAGGGCCTGGGCGACCTTGGTAGCGACGACCTCGGACGTGGCGAGGCGGCTGGGGTCGATGTCGAAGAGGCAGAGGTGGCTGCCGGCCAGTTCCGGGAAGGAGAGGATGTCCCCGATCAGGTTCTTGGCGAACACCGTACTGCCGGCCCCGACGAAGGTGATCTTCGGCTGGGTCCGCGATGCGTTCGCGGGTGATGACGGGGTGGTGAACGGGGAAACCGTGACGGCTGACATGGGGACGCTTCCCTCTCTCCGCTGACGGGCGAGCCCGGCGGCCCGGATCAGGAATCGGGTGGGCCGGGCGATACGGCGGCATGATACACCTGGCTCGGGCGGCAGGCGGGACTGAGATGCGACGCTGATAGCTCGTCTTTGAGTCGGTCATAGGATCGAGGACGCCCGCTTGTAGTGTAGTGACATCAGTAGGTACAATCGGCCATGCGGTTCGAGTGGGACGACAACAAACGGGTCAGCAACCTGGACAAACATGGCATTGACTTCGTTGACGCGGAGTTGGTGTTCGACGGTCGATCCGTCGTCTCCGTCCCAAGTCCGTATCCAGACGAAGTGCGGTCGTTGACCACCGGCTTCGTGGAAGGTCGCCTCATCACCGTCGTCTGGACGCAACGTGAGGACGCCATCCGGTTCATTTCGGCCAGGAGGGCTCGTGATGGAGAAATCCGAGAATATCGTGCGCTACACCGCGGATGAGATCGACGAAATGCGCCGCCGTGGAGAGAGCCAGACGGACTGGGCACGCGTCGATGCGATGACCGACGAGGAGGTCGGGACCGCGATCGACCGCGAGGACGAGGGTGAGTTCGACTGGGATCGGGTCATGATCGGTATTCCCGGGCCGAAGCGGCAACTGACCGTCCGGTTCGATGCCGACCTGATCGACTGGTTCAAGGCGCGGGGCCCCGGCTACCAGACCCGGATGAACGCGATCCTGCGGAGTTACGTCGAGGCCCAGAAACGGGCGGAGCTGATCGCGGCGCGGGACCGTTAGGGGTGGACCGGCGGTTCCTTCGAAATCGGCCGTGATGGATCGTTCTTCCGTTCCCGGATCCCCTCCGCGTGATCGCGCCGGAACGCGCTGGTCGCCGGGTGTGCCCTCGTCACCGTTGCGCGTATGTGCATGCCCCGCGTTTCCCCTCCACACCCGCTGCCAGGGGATGGCTCGTGACGGTATGATGATGGCCCCGCCCCGGCCGCGATGTGGTGGATGGAAACGAGCAGCACTATGGCGACGACGATGATTGCAGATCCATTCGTGGGAAACTCGTCCGGTGTCGAGGTGACCGGGCTCCGATCGGTCGAGTTGTTCACGGGGGCCGGGGGGCTTGCCCTCGGCACGCACGCGGCCGGGTTCGACCACCGCCTCCTCTTGGAGTGGAACACCGATGCCCGGGCGACGCTGCTGGCCAATGCCCGCCGTGCCTCTGTACCCGGCATCGACGGCTGGCAGGTCGTCGGGGCCGACGCCAGGGA
>JBBJOE010000383.1:0-2948 GCA_037721765.1 Thermomicrobiales bacterium | reverse complement strand
CTCGGCTACCGGGCCCTGGCCATCACCGACCACGACAACGTCCACGGCGCCATGGAGTTCACGAAGGCCGCCCAGGCCGTCGGTATCCAGCCGATCACCGGGGCGGAGGTGACGCTGCTCGACGGCTCCCACCTGACCCTGCTCGCCGAGACCCCCGCCGGCTACGCCAACCTCTGCCGCCTCCTGACCGCCGCCCACGGCGCCCCGCTCGACGCCACCCCCCTCTGGCCCCCGGCCTACGCGGACCCGGCGGGGTATCCGGACGCCAGCCCCGATGACGACGGGGTCGATGCCCCGGACGACGGGGTCGATGCCCCGGGACCGATCCCCGCCACTCGGACACCGGGGGCGCCACGCCGGTCTCGGCGGCCGAACACGCCCGCCGCGGAGCGCGTTCCCCGCCTCGACCCCGCCCTGCTCGGCTCCCACGCCGAGGGGTTGATCCTGCTCACGGGATGCCGGCGCGGCGCCCTCTCCGGCCTCGTCGATGACGACCGCCTGCCGGAGGCCGAGGCCCTGCTGCGACGGTATCTGGACTGGTTCGGCACCGGCCAGGTCGTGGTGGAACTGCAACACAACCACGTCCACGGCGACGCCCGCCGCGTCGCCCGCCTGGTCGGTCTGGCCGGGCGACTCGGCCTGCCCCACGCCGCCACCGGCAACGTCCACTACCACCACCGCGACCGTCACCGCCTCCAGGACGTGGTGACCGCCATCCGTCACCGGACCACCCTCGACGGCTGTCACCGCGAGCGCCGCCCCAACGCCGAGTTCGCCCTCCGCCCGATCCCCGAGGTCGTCGAGCTATTCCGCCCCTACCCCGCCGCCGTCCGGACCACTCTGGACCTGGCCGAGCGCTGCGCCGGGTTCGACCTCAGCCGGGATCTGGCCTACCGCTTCCCCGACTACCCGACCGACCCGGGCGAAACCCCGGACGACCTGCTGGCCCGCGTCTGCCGCGCCGCCCTCGACCGCCGCTATCCGCCCGGTCCGGCCCCGGTTCAGGATGCGACACCGGTGCCATCACCGGCCCCGGGCCGGGACCCGACATCATCATCCGGGTTCACCCTGGTCATCGAGCCCGCGCCCCGCCGGGGCGATACGACGACGCCACACCGGTCCGGGACGCGCCGGTCGGTCCCCACGTCCCCGCCCGTCGTCCCGCCGCCGCCCTCGCGGGTCACGGCGGTGGACCGGTTGGAGGAGGAACTGGGTCTGATCGCCCGGCACGGCCTGGCCGGGTTCTTCCTGCTCTACCGCGACCTGCTGGAGCTTGCCCGCTCGGTCGCCACCGGCATTCGGGGCACCGGCACCCCCCGCGACGCCGGCAACCTCCCCCCGGGCCGGGGCCGGGGCTCCTCGGTCAGCTCGATCGTCTGCTACCTGATCGGCCTCTCCCCCGTCGATCCCCTCGCCCACGGCCTCTTCCTGGGCCGCTTCCTCAACGAAGAGATCGCCTCCGTCCCCGACATCGACATCGATTTCCCCCGCGACATCCGCGACCGGCTCATCGAGCGGGTCTACGAAGTCTTCGGCGCCGACCGCGTCGCCATGGTCTGTGCCTTCTCCACCTACCGCCTCCGCTCGGCCGTCCGCGACATCGGCAAGGCCCTCGGCCTGCCCCCCGCCGACCTGGACCGGATCGCCAAGCTCAGCGAGCCCCGTTCGGCCCGCGACCTGGCCGCCGAGCTGGACCGCATCCCCGCGTACGCTGCCCGCAAAGACACCCCGCCCTGGTGCTACCTGATCGAGCTGGCCGGGCAATTGGCCGGCTTCCCCCGCCACGTCACCCAGCACTCCGGCGGCATGATCGTCTCCTCCACCCCGCTGAACCGGATCGTGCCGATCCAGCCCGCCGCGATGCCCGGCCGCTACATCTGCCAGTGGGACAAGGATTCCTGCGACGACGCCCGCCTGGTCAAGATCGACTTCCTCGCCCTCGGCATGCTCTCCCTGGTCGAGGAGTGTCTCGACCTGATCCCCGCCGCCGGCAAGCCCCCGGTCGACCTCAGCCGGATCGACTTCACCGACGCCGCCGTCTACGACATGATCTGCGCGGGCGACACCATCGGCACCTTCCAGATCGAGAGCCGGGCCCAGATCCAGACCCTGCTCCGCACCCACCCCCGCACCATCGAGGACCTCACCGTCCAGGTCGCCATCGTCCGCCCCGGCCCGATCATCGGCGGCGCCGTCAACCCCTACGTCAATCTCCGCCAGCGGGCCCGCCGGGGCCTCGATGCCCGCCCCACCTACGACCACCCCAGCCTCGAACCCATCCTGCGCGAGACCCTGGGCGTGATCCTCTACCAGGAGCAGGTCCTCCAGGTGGCGATGGCCCTCTCTGGCTTCACCGCCGGCCAGGCCGACCAACTCCGCCGGGCGATGAGCCGCAAGCGCTCCCGCGAGGCGATGATCCGCCTCTGGGAGCAGTTCCGGGACGGGGCGTATGGCCGGGGCGTCGACCCCGAGACGACCCGGACCGTCTTCAAGAAGCTGATCGGCTTCGCCACCTACGGCTTCCCGAAGTGCCACTCGGTCGCCTTCGCCGTGCTGGCCTACCAGTCGTCGTGGCTGAAACACTACTACCCGGCCGAGTTCATGGCCGCCCTGCTCAACAACCAGCCGATGGGCTTCTACCCGCCCCACGTCCTGACCAACGACGCCAAGCGGCACGGCATCCGGATCCTGCCGCCGGACGTCAACGCCAGCGCCGCCCGCTGTGTCGTCGAGGGCAACGCGGTCCGGATCGGCCTCGGCTACGTCGATGGTCTGGGCGAGGAGGCCGCGGGCCGGATCGAGCGGGAGCGCATGGAGCACGGCCCCTTCCTCTCGCTGGCCGACCTGGTCCGCCGCGTCCCCCTCCGCACCGCTGCCGCCGAGGCCCTGGTCGCCGTCGGCTCCTGCGACGGCTTCGGCCTCGGCCGCCGGGAGGCGCTGTGGCAACT
>JBBJOE010000004.1:0-36263 GCA_037721765.1 Thermomicrobiales bacterium | reverse complement strand
GCGCCGCTCGAAGCGACGACGCAAGGCGGCATTAAGGATCATTTCGGGGTCCTGTCCGGCCGCGACACAGGCCAGGGCGGCCCCTAGCAGTGCTTCGCCCGGTTCATCGTGCTGAAGACCGGACGGATCGGTATCGAGTTCGGTCGCCAGGCGGGAGAGCTTTTCCAGCGCGGGCATCGATCGCGGCAATCGGTCCAGTGGGTTCGATTCATCCGCCGGGCGGCCGTCCTTCACCCGCTCGTCGCGCTTCACGGATTGCCACGCCTGGAGGGCGCTTGCGGCCGACCCGGCGACACGGTCGCCGAAGACGTGGGGATGACGACGGATCAACTTGGCGGTGATAGCGTCGAGGACATCTCCAATGTCGAACTCGCCGGATTCGTCTGCTACCTGGGCCTGCATGCAGATCACGAGCAGCAAGTCGCCGAGTTCTTCTCGGAGATTGTCGAGGTCTCCCGAGTCGATGGCGTCGACGACCTCGTAGGCCTCGGCCAACACGGCAGGACGGAGCGATGCCAGGGTCTGGTCCCGGTCCCAGGGGCAGCCACCGTCGTCACGGAGGCGGGACACGATCCGGGTCAGGATCGGCCAATGGCGACCCGACTCTGGAAAGCCGATCGGGGGAACCCGGACCGAGGTGAGGTGATCGACAGGTGTCCGGTCGAGGGCGTGAAGGGGAACCGTCGCGACTCGTTCCTCTCCCGGCACGCCCGCGGCCCGGATCACCGTCAGCGGGTGCTCGTCCGGGAACCAACTCATCAGGGCCAGTTTTACCCCGGCGGACACCTCGGGGCCGTAGACCTGAGAGACGAGGCAGGGTCGAAACGGGTCAATCGAGACACGACCGGTCCCGAACGGCCCCGCGTCAGCATGCGCGACGAGGTCGAGGGCGTCGAGGAACTGGAGCCCGTCGGCCAGCGGATCGTCCCCGGTCACCAGGGCGATCGCGTCGGGGGCGCTGATGGCGTTCGAGACCTCCACGGTGACCCCCGCGGAGGCGGCTCGTTCCCGGATCAGCCGCACGGTCCGCTCGCCGCAGGAGGGGTGCCCCGGGACGGCGAAGACGACATCCCCCGTCCTCGCGAGATCGAGTACCCGGTCCGCGCTCCGCGCGTAGACGTCATCGAAGGTGGGACCAACCTCGTAGAGGTCGTCGCACGTCGACACCCGGGGATCGGCCGCCAGGTCGGCGACTCCGGGATGGATGGCCGTCCGCAACACGATCCGCGACGCACGGTCGAGGGCCCGCTGGACCCCGACCGTGCGGTCGTCGGGGTTGCCCGGTCCGAGCCCGACCACGGTGATCGTCCCGGCGGATGGCGTCGTTCCCCCGGGCGGCGTCGTGCGCGCCGTCACCGGTCGTCCTTCCCGGCCACCTGCTTGTCGCTGCCCAGGCTGAGAACGGCCATGAAGGCTTCCTGCGGGATCTCGACGTTGCCGACGATCTTCATCCGGGCCTTGCCCTCGCGCTGCTTCTCGAGCAGCTTGCGCTTGCGGGAGATGTCACCGCCGTAGCACTTGGCGATGACGTTCTTCCGCATCGCCCGGATCGTCTCCCGGGCGATCACGCGGCTGCCGATCGATGCCTGGATCGGCACGTCGAACATCTGGCGGGGAATCAGGGCCCGCAGCTTCTCGACCAGTTGGCGGCCCTTGTTATAAGCGTCCTCCCGGTGGGTGATGATCGAGAGGGCATCGACCGGCTGGCCATTGACCAGGACATCGAGCTTCACCAGATCGGCGGCCCGCATGGCGTGGAACGTGTAGTCGAGCGAGGCGTATCCCTGCGTTCGGCTCTTGAGCTGGTCGTAGAACTCGACGATCAATTCGCTGAGCGGCATCACGAACTTGACCTGGGCGCGGTCCTCGTCCAGGTAGAGCAACTCCTCGTAGACGCCTCGCTTGTTGGTGACGAGATCCATCACGGCGCCGATGAAGCGCGACGGCACGATGACGTTGATCTTCATCAGCGGTTCGCGGATCTCGTCATACTCGCCGGGCGACGGTAGTTCGGAGGGATTATCGACCCTGATGGTCTTGTCGCCGTGGACCCTGACCTCGTATTCCACACTTGGCGCCGTCGCGAGCAGGTCCATGTTGTACTCGCGTTCCAACCGCTCCTGGATGATCTCCATGTGGAGGAGGCCAAGAAAGCCACAGCGGAACCCGAACCCGAGGGCCAGCGACGATTCCGGCTCGTAGGTGAGGGAAGCATCGTTGAGATTCAGCCGGTCGAGGGCGTCCCGGAGCAGCGGGAACTCGCTGGTATCGACGGGATAGAGTCCGGCGAAGACCATCGGCTTGGCCGGCCGGTAGCCGGGGAGGGGCGTCAGGGTCGGCCGGTCGGCCAAGGTGACCGTATCGCCGACCTGGCAATCCTTGACGACCTTCAGGCCGGTCGCGAGGTAGCCGACCTCGCCGGCCAGCAGGGCGTCCGTCGCTTGCATGTGGGGTCCGAAGAACCCCAGCTCGACAAGGTCGGTCTCCTTGCCGGTGCCCATCAGCCGGATCTTGTCGTCCGAGCGAATCTGGCCGTCGACCACCTTCACGTAGGCGATCACGCCCTTGTAGGCGTCGTAGTGGGAATCGAAGATCAAGGCCCTGGTGGGGGCGTCGAGACGGCCGGTCGGGGGCGGGATCTTCGAGACGATCGCCTCCAGCAGGGCGTCGATGCCGATCCCCTCTTTGGCCGAGGTATAGATCATCTCGTCGTCGAGCAGGCCGATGAACTTGCCGACTTCCCCCGCGACCCGCTCGGGGTCAGCGTTGGGCAGGTCGATCTTGTTGATGACGGCGACGATCGCCAGGTCGTGTTCCAGGGCCAGATACACGTTGGCCATCGTCTGGGCCTCGATCCCCTGGGCGGCGTCCACCACCAGCAGTGCGCCCTCGCAGGCGGCCAGGCTCCGGCTGACCTCATAGGAGAAGTCGACGTGGCCGGGGGTGTCGATCAGGTTCAGTTCGTAGGTCTGGCCGTCGCTCGCGGTGTAGGGCATGCGGACCGCGCGGGCCTTGATGGTGATGCCCTTCTCCCGCTCTAGATCCATGTTGTCGAGCATCTGGGCGACCATGTGCCGACCGGCCACGGTGTGGGTCGTCTCCAGCAGGCGGTCCGCCAGGGTGGACTTGCCGTGGTCGATGTGGGCGATGATGCTGAAGTTTCGGATGCGTTGCCGGTGATCGTCGTGGGTCATTCGGGGGCAACTCGCGGCGAATGGGATGAGGGTTCAGCCGAGAAGTATAGCCGAGCCGGTGGATCGCCCGCGTCAGGCAAAGCGGGCCGCCAGCGACTGGACCCGCCGCCAAAGCGGGCGGCCAACGCGGCCGAGTTCCGGGATGCCAAGGGCGACCGAGGCACATCCATAGGTAAGCCCGGCGAACGCGACCGCGGCGCCCAGAAGGGCGGTCCGGCCGAGGACGGAGAGGGTCCCACCGCCGATGGCGTCCCCGACCGGACCCGCCAGCGCGGCGACGAAACCGACCATCACCGCCGTGGCCAACGTGACTTGGAACAGCCAATAGCCGAGACCGGCCTGACGCAGCCCAAGGCGAGCCAAGAGGACCACGATCAGGATGACACCCTCGATGAACGTGGTCAGGCTCAGGCTCAACGCCAGTCCGGAGACGCCGAGGGGGCCGACGAACAGGGCGCAGAGTACGACGTTGACGACGATGGTCGAGACCCCGGCGATCACCGGGGTGACCGTATCGCGCATGGCATAGAACACCCGGGTCAACGCCTCCACCAAAGCGTAGCCCACGAGGCCGATCGCGAAGTAGGCGAGGGGACCGGCGACGAGGGCGGTGGAGTCCCGGTCGAAGTCACCGAACTCGAGCAGGACGCGGACGATCGACTCCCGGAAGGCAAACAGCCCGACGCTGGCGGGGATGGAGAGAAACAGGAGCGGGCGAATCGCGGCGAGGAACAGGGACCGGACCTCGTCGGTCCGCCCCTGGTCCCACATGCGGGAGAGGGAGGGGAAGATCACCGTCGAGATGCTGAGGGCCAGGACGCCGTGGGGCAACATCAGGAGTTGCCAAGCGTAGTTCAGGCCCGCGATCGATCCATCGTCGATCGACCCGGCGAACCGGGTCACGACGATGAAGTTGATCTGGAACGCCGCCTGGCCCAACACCCGCGGCAGCAGGAGAGACCAGACGGTGCCGAGGCCCTCGACCGCCGGGTTTAGCGTCGGCCGGAACCGGAGACCGGAACGGAGCACGGCCGGGATCTGGATCGCCAGGTGCCCGATCGCCCCGGCGACGACGCCGATCCCGAAGGCGTAGATCCCGTACCGGCTGGAGAGCAGGAGGCCGCCGAGGATGATCCCGAGGTTGTAGACCAGGGGTGAGAGGGCCGGGAACAGGTAGAGATCTTGAGCTTCTAGGATTCCCTTCGCGGCGATGCCGAGACCGAGGAAAATGGGCGAGAGCAGCAGCAGGCGCATGAGGTTGACGGTCTTGCGCTGGTACTCGGGGTCGAGTCCTCCCACCATCAGGGAGGTCAGGGGACCGGCCAAGATGAACGCCAGGATCGCCAGGACCGCGACCGCGAGGACCGACCACGTCAAGACCGCCGAGGCGAGTCGCCAGGCACGGTCCTCGTCGCCACGGCCGAGGAACCCGGCGAAGACGGGGACGAAGGCGGAGCCGAACGACCCGGCCATGATGATCAGGAACAGCAAGTCGGGTATCCGAAACGCGGCGACGTAGGCGCTGGCGTCACCCTCGGTGCCGAAGCGACTGGCGACGATGACCTCGCGGACGAGCCCGAGCAGGCGGCTGGCGACGAAGGCGGCGGCGACGATCCCGGCGCTCCGGAGCAGGGCGGGTCCGGCGGACGGCGAGACCGACTCGACGGCCGTCACGGTGACATCGGTCGTCAAGCTGGCGATCGGCGTGGAGACCAGGGTCGGTTCGTCGGGGCGCCGGGTGGGTCGAGACGTGGGGGCCGGCTGGGTCACGCGCTCTACCGCCAGACAGGGAGGCGTGATCGCCTCACGAACGTCGATGGGTCAGGGATGGCCGTCTCGGTGCGGCTCGCGCCCGAGCGGAGACATTGAGGGAACCGTCGATCTTTGCTACCATGATACACGCGTGTGGGGCACGGGGCGTCGTCGTGTGCCCGATGGTAACGAGACTCGAACACCTCGACATGAGTGAGAAGGACGGTACAGGTTGGCACATAGCAAGTCGGCACAGAAACGGATCCGGGTCTCGGAGCGGCGCCGGATCGAGAATCGGCCCTACCGGTCGATGGCCAGGACATTCGTCAAGAAGGCGGAGATCGCCATCCGGGGCGGCGATGTCGAGGCCGCCGAGGTGGCCACTCGCCAGGCGATCAGCACCCTCGACCGGGTCCGGTCCAAGGGTGTCATCCACCGCAACAACGCGGCGCGCCGCAAGTCCAGACTGATGGCCAAGTTCAATGCCCTGCGGACCGCCTCGGGCTCCTGACCGGTGCGGCACGACGGCGGACCGATCACCGTGGGACCGGCGGGGCCGCGCTCAGGCGCCGCCCCCGTCGTCACGCCCGGGGCTGGCCTGGCCAGTGACCAGATGGTAGATCACATCGTCCGGCTTGCGGAGTCCGCCCGCCTTCATCAGTCGCTCCGTCTCCAGGGTCCGGTGCAAGAGTTCACCGTCGGCACCGTCGCGTGATCGCCGGTTGGCGGCGATGCTCGACATCCGGGCGGGGTTGGGCAGGCCGAGATCGCGGCCGACCGCGACCGGGTCCCTACGTGTCCCGGCCACCGCCAGGGCGTAGCGCATCTCCACCTGCTGGTACAACTGGGCCGTCAGGCGAAACGGTTCGTCCCCCTCGGCGAGGAGCCGGTCCAGTTCGACCAGCGCGGCCGGCAGCCTGCCCTGGGCCACGGCGTCGGTGAACGGGAACAGGCGATCCTGTTCTCCGCGAGGGGAGAGCGCATCGATGTGGCGACGTTCGATCCGGCCGAAATTCGCCGCCGCCGCCAGTTTTTCGACCTCATTCCGGGCCAGTTCAAGATCCGGCGGCCTGTCGTAGCGAGGATTGGCCGGCTTGGAGGCCCAAGACTTGGGGAACAGGTGGTCGGCCAGGTGACGGGCCGTTGCCTGGTCGATGCTCGCCCCGGCCGCGCTGGCGATCTCGGCGACCCAAGCGAGGAGGGCCGGGCCGCGGGGCGGGTCGCCCGACGTGACGGTCGCGCCGGGAGGCAGGACCTTCTTGACCGTTGCCGGGACGGTGGCCAGGTTTGGGTCGGAGAGGATCAGGACGTTGACGTCCGGAATCGCGGCGAAGAGGCCAGCGATGTCGAATCCCTTCATTGCCGCCTTGGGTGTGTCGTCCCCGTCGGCATCGCCCCTCGACCAGCGACTGAGGAGATCCTGGACGACCAGGACGCGTGATTGGCCGAAGAAGCCGACCGCCCCGGCCCGCGTCGTCACGTCGGCCGCGGTCGCGGTCCGGCCGTCCAGCACGGTCGTATTCTGGCCATCGGGGTCATGTTCGCGGACGAGCGCGTCGACCGCCCGGCGGGCCATCTCGCGATCGGGTCCCAGGACGATGGCGATCACGCGGCGACTCCTCCCCGGCGCCCGGGCCGGTCACGGGGCGATTGGGGGCCGGTCGGGCGGGGTTCCGGCGAGGTGGGACGAGGTGACCGCCACCGCCTGTGCCGTGTGCGATGGAGTCGTTGAACCCGCGTCTGCAGGTGGGCGCCATCCGAACGCGACGCGGACGCCGCGCCGGACGACTCCCGACTCATGGTAAATCGGCTCAAGACATCATCGGGCATCACGAACACCGCCGAGGCGGCCACGTCGCGAGCGTATCATGGCCACCGCTGACCCACAAGCACGAGGACGAGGGCGACGCGCACCGGGAGGGACGGGGAAATGATGTCGGACGAGCGTCGTCGGGTCGTCGTGACCGGGATGGACATCGTGTCGCCTGTCGGCAACGGCGCTACGGCGGCTTGGGAGGCGATCAGTGGTGGGGTGTCGGGCATCGCGACCGTGACCCGTTGCGAGACGGACGACCTGGAGACGCGGTTCGCCGGCGAGGTCTCGGGGTTCGATCCGGAGACGCGGATCGAGCGGAAGCTCGTCCGCCGGATGGATCGCTTCAGTTGGTACGCCGTCAGCACCGCCCTCGGCGCGGTCGAAGACGCGAGACTGGACATGGCGAGCGTCGACCAGACCCGGGTGGCGGTCATCATCGGGACCGCGATGGGCGGCATCGAGACAATCGAGGCCGGAGCCATGACGCTGCACCAGAAGGGACCTCGCCGGCTCGGCCCATTCTTCGTGCCGATGCTGCTGCCCAATATGGCGGCGGGCAATGTGGCGATCGCGCTCGGCGCTCGGGGGTCCAACTTCGCACCGACCTCGGCCTGCGCCAGCGCCGCGCACGCGCTCGGCGAGGCGATGCGCTTGATCGAACGCGGCGACGCGGACGTGGTCATCGCGGGGGGGGCCGAGGCACCGATCGCCCGGCTCGCGATCGCCGGATTCAACGCGATGGGCGCCCTCTCGACCCGCAACGACGATCCGGCCGGGGCCAGTCGACCCTTCGACCTCGAGCGGGACGGGTTCGTGATGGGGGAGGGGGCGGCGACGCTCGTCCTGGAATCGTTCGACCACGCCCGCCGCCGCGGGGCCCGACCCCTGGCCGAACTGGCGGGATACGGCTCGACGGACGATGCGAACCACATCGTCCAGCCCGCTCCCGGGGGGGTCGGCGCGGCCCGGGCGATGTCCTTGGCGCTCATGGACGCCGGGCTATCGCCGGAGCGGATTGGATACGTCAACGCCCACGGCACCTCGACCAAGCTCAATGAGGAGCTGGAGACCCAGGCCCTGCGGCGAGTGTTCGGGGACCGCCTCGCGACCCTACCGGTCAGTTCGACCAAGTCGATGACCGGTCACCTGCTAGGCGCCGCCGGGGCCATCGAGGCGGTCATTAGCATCAAGGCGATGGAGACGGGGTGTCTGCCCCCGAACATCAATTATAAGACCCCGGACCCAGCCTGCGACCTCGACGTGGTCGCGAACCAGGCTCGGGCCGTTTCCGTCGATGCGGTGATGAGCAACTCGCTCGGCTTCGGTGGACATAATGTGTCACTGGTGTTCAAGCAGCTTTCATCGCTGGATGGTGCGGCGACCGGTCCGGAGTGAACCACGAGACCCCGGCCGATCTCTCGCCCGGGGTCTCGTCAACCGTCTCATCGCCGTGCCGATCCGAGCGACGATCCGGCCTATTCGAGATAGCCCTTGAGATTCCGGCTGAACATCGGGTGACGCAACTTGCGGAGCGCCTTGGCCTCGATCTGCCGGATGCGCTCGCGGGTGATGCCGAACTCGCGGCCGACCTCCTCCAGCGTCCGGTACCGGCCGTCGTCCAAACCATAGCGGAGCAGGATGATCTTACGCTCCCGCTCGGTCAACTGGTCGAGGGCGTCACCGATCTGGGCCCGGAGGAGTTGCTGGGAAGCGACCTCGATCGGGGCCGGGATCGAGTGATCCTCGATGAAGTCGCCGAGGAAGGCGTCACCCTCCTGGCCGACGGGGGCCTCCAACGAGACCGGATGCCGCGAGACATCGAGGACCTGCCGGACCTTGTCGTCGGTGAGGTCCATCGCCCGGGCGATCTCCTCGTTGGTCGGCTCGCGCTCGAGGATCTGCTGGAGACGGTGCCCGGTCTTACGGACCCGGTTGATCGTCTCGCCGACGTGGACCGGCAGCCGGATCGTCCGGCTCTGGTCGGAGATGGCCCGGGTGATGGCCTGGCGAATCCACCAGGTGGCGTAGGTGCTGAACTTGAAGCCACGCTTGTAATCGAACTTGTCGGTCGCCTTCATCAGGCCGATGTTGCCTTCTTGGATCAGATCCAAGAACGAGAGGCCGCGACCGATATACTTTTTCGCGACGGAGACCACGAGCCGCAGGTTCGCCTGGATCAGATGGGTGCGGGCGGCCTCGCCGTCCAACTTGTCGGCCATGAGGTCGGCCCGATCGATATCGGTCAGGATGTCCTCGCCCATGCGGGCCTCGGCCATCAGACCGCGCTCCATCCGCGTCGCGAGCCAGACTTCCTCCTGCATCGTCAACAGGTTGGTCTCGCCGATCTCCTGTAGGTAGAGACGGACGGAATCGCTGACCCCGGCGTTGACCACTTCCTCGGGCATGTGGCGGTGATGGGTCGACGTGGAGGGGGAAGGCGGGGCGGCGGCCGCCCGTCCGGCGGGAGCGGGGGCCTCGTCGAGGACTTCGACCCCGGCATCGAGCAGAGAACCATAGAAGTCATCTAGCGATTCGAGCTGTTCCTCGGCGTCGGGGAACGCGGCGATGATCTCGTCCGATAGCAGGTACCCCTGGTGCTTGCCCTTGGTGATCAAGCTCGTGACCATACCGAATTCACCACCTCTTCGCTGACGGCGGAGCGGCCGCGGCGGGTCGCGGCACGCGGGGGTCTCGGTCAATCGCGTCATCGCGATGCCCATCGGGCGAAAGCGGTGAAACGCGCTCGCGGCCTCCGATGACGGGATGAGTACGCTGGTGACTACTCCCTTCGTCGTGGCCGCCCGGTGGCGATGCCGATGTGGTTGGGTTGATACCAAGAGCTTAGACGAGGTTTGCCCATGTTTCAAGGGGGTGCGAACGTGCGCCGTCCCAGATCCTTCCTTCGCGGCACTGCACAGGACCGGTCGGGGCCGGTGCTATACTCCGGCGCAACCCGGACCGGGAGAGGCATGTCGATCCTTCCGGTCGGGACATCGGTGGTGCGGGAATTGGATCGGAGGGGTCATAGGCGATGTCTGGACACTCTAAGTGGTCGACGATCAAGCGGAAAAAGGGTGCGGCCGACGCCAAGCGCGGTCAGGCGTTCACCCGATTGGCGAGGGAGATCACGGTCGCGGCGCGGGCGGGTCTGCCCGATCCCGAACTCAACCCCCGGCTTCGTCTGGCGGTCAACCGCGCCCGGGCCGAGAGCATGCCCAAGGACAACATCGACCGGGCCATCGAGCGGGGTTCGGCCGAGACCGGCGGCGAGAATTATGAAGAGGTCTATTACGAAGGATATGGTCCCGGCGGCGTCGCGGTGATGATTTTGGCGATGACCGACAATCGAAACCGAACGGTGGGCGAGGTCCGGGCCGCCCTGACGCGCAGCGGCGGCACCCTCGGTGAGAACGGCAGTGTCGGCTGGATGTTCGACCAGGTCGGCCTCATCACGGTCACCGCCAGCGCCGACGACGCCGACGAACTGGCCCTGCTGGCGATCGACGCGGGCGCGGTCGATGTCCAGGTCGAGGAGGACATGGTCGAGGTCTGGACGGACCCGCAGAGCCTGCACAAGGTGCAGGAGGCCCTGTCAGCCGGCGGCTTCGAGGCGGAATCGGCCGAGCTGACGATGCGCCCCACGACGATGATGGCCCCGGATCCCGATGTCGCGGTCAAGGCGCTCAAGCTGCTCGACAAGCTCGATGACCTCGACGATGTCCAGCAGGTCTATACCAACCTCGACGTGCCCGACGAGGCGCTGGTCGAGGCGCGGCCATAACCGGGACGGGCGAGGGGGCGTCATGATCGTGCTCGGCGTCGATCCCGGCACGGCCCTGCTCGGCTACGGGATCATCGAGGATGGCGCCCGTCCGACCCTGCACGGGTTCGGCGCCCTGGCTACCGAGTCGACGGCCGCGATGCCGGTCCGGCTCTCATACCTCTTCGATGCGGTCACCGGCCTGATCCGCGACCACCGGCCGGACGTACTGGCGATCGAGCAACTCTTCTTCGCCCGCAACGTCACCACCGCGATCGCGGTTGGGCAGGCACGGGGGGTCGTCCTGCTCGCCGCCGCCCGGTCAGACGTGACGGTGGCCGAGTACAGCCCTTCCGAGGTCAAGCACGCGATCGCCGGCTACGGCAAGGCCGACAAGAAGCAGATGCAGGAGATGGTCAGGATCATCCTCGGCCTCGATGCCGTCCCCCAACCGGATGACGCGGCCGATGCCCTGGCGATCGCTCTCTGCCATGCCCAGACGGCGCCCTTCCTGGCCCGGACCGGACAAACCGGGTGACGTCGGGGGGACCGCGCCGCCAGCGGTTGGACGAGGCGGTGGTAGGTCGCGGCCTGCTGGAGAGCCGGTCCCGGGCCAAGGCGTTCATCATGGCGGGGGACGTGCTGGTCAACGGCGCACCGGCGCGGCGCGCCGGGACCCAGGTCGATGCCGCCGACGACATTTCCCTCGCTGTCCCGCCCCGCTTCGTGAGCCGGGGCGGGACGAAGCTCGACGCCGCCCTCGTCGCATTCGGCATCTCCTGCGAGGGGGCGACCGTCGCCGATTTCGGCGCCAGCACGGGCGGCTTCACCGACGTGGTCCTGCAACGGGGAGCGTCCCGGGTCTACGCGGTCGATGTCGGCTACGGGGAACTGCACCAGACGATCCGGGACGATGACCGCGTTGTCGTGATGGACAGGACGAATGCCCGATACCTGGACTGTCTCCCGGAACAGATCGACCTGGTCGTGATCGATGTCTCGTTCATCTCGCTCCGCTTGATCTTGCCGGTCGCGGCTCGACTGCTGCGGCCCGTCGGGAACTGCGTGCCGCTGATCAAGCCGCAATTCGAGGCCGGTCGGCGGGACGTGGGGAAGGGCGGCGTGGTACGTGATTCGACCGTGCATACCAGGGTCCTTACCGAGGTCCTCGGGACGGCGTCGACCTGGTTCGACCCAGTGGACCTCATCGTGTCGCCGATCACCGGCCCCGCCGGGAACCGGGAGTTCCTGGCCCACCTCCGGAGGACGGGCGCGCCGGCTCCGGCCATCGCCGAGCGGCCGGTTCCCGATGCCGCGGACGGATCAGCCAGAGACCGGGCGACCGGACCCCGTGGCCGGAGGAACCGAGGGTGAACGAGACCCCACGAGACAGGCCATTTGACGCCATCCGATCCGCCTTGGGATCCGAGATCGATCCGCTTGATGGTGAACCCAATATCGGGCTCCGCTTGGACTTCTCCCGGCGAGCGAGGACCGGGATACCCGAAGTCGTCCTGGCGGAACACAAGACCGACGAGCAGGTCCGGGAGGCGCTGGTCCGACTGGCATCGGCCAATGGCCGATCGATGGCGGCGAGATGCCGGCCCGAGACGCTCGCCTTTCTTCACGACGCCCTGTCGGCGGAGTGGACGGTCTTCGCTGATCCCAGTCTCAGAACGGTGATCGTGGCGACACCGGGCGTGGTCATCCCGTCCTCCGGAGGAAGGGTCACTATCATCGCGGCCGGGACATCGGACCTCGCGGTCGCCGGTGAGGCCCGGACCATGGCCACGGAGATGGGATGCGATGTTGTTGCGATCAACGATGTTGGCGTCGCGGGGTTACATCGCCTGGTGCGCCCATTGGAGCGAGCGATGGACGAGGGTTGTCATGTTGTCGTAGTCGCGGCCGGGATGGATGGGGCCTTGCCGTCAGTCGTGGCGGGGCTGATTGATGTCCCAGTCATCGGTTTGCCGACATCCATCGGATACGGACATGGCGGTCGGGGCGAGGCGGCACTCGCGACGATGTTGCAGTCCTGTTCTCCCGGATTAGTCGTCGTCAACATCGACAATGGGATAGGAGCCGGGGCTGCGGCGGCGTTGATCGCCAACACGTCGGCGCGGAACCGGCCCAAGTAACCGCTACAAAATCATCGGGACGTTGTCGTTTGCAGCGCCGTTGGTCGTCATGACTCGTGACGCCGCATCGGCTGGTGTCAGGACCCGTTTGGCGACCGGATCGACGAGGTCCGCGTCGATCCGCTCCAGAAGTGGGCCCAATCCTGCCAGGTACGTGGCGGTGACTCGGGCCCGCACCTCGGCTTGGGCCCGGGCCCGGTCGGAGACCGCGCGGACCGACGAGTCCGTGAGGACGGGTCGCTCCAGCAGGTAATTGAAGACTTCCCCAATTCCGTCCCGCGAGGCGGCCGAGACCTGAAACACTGGCGGGGGTCGCTGGTCTCCAGGGACGCCCGGTGCCGTGTCCCAGGTGAGGTCGAGGGATGAGAGTAGGTCGCGGGCGAGGCGGGCCGCTCCCGGCAGATCTGCCTTATTGACCACGTGGGCGTCGGCAGTCTCCAACAATCCCGCCTTCAGAGCCTGAATATGGTCGCCGGCCCCGGGTGCTTGGACGACGAGGTTGGTGTGGACGAGATCGGCGATGGCGATCTCGCTCTGGCCGGCGCCGACTGACTCCACGATGATTGGGTCGTACCCGAGTGCGTCGAAGAGGTGGACCATGCCGCCCGTGGCGGCGGCGATGCCTCCGGGCTGGCCCCGATTCGCCATGCTGCGGACCCAGACTCCCTCGTCGGAGTGCCGGTCCATCATCCGGATCCGGTCCCCGAGCATCGCTCCTCCGGTCCGGTCGCTTGATGGGTCGACCGCGATCACCGCGACGCGGTGTCCCGCCTCGCGGTAGGCGCCGATCAGCGCGTTGGTCAGCGTGCTCTTACCCGCTCCAGGCGGACCGGTGATGCCGATGACGTGGGCGTGGCCAGAGCGTGCATAGAGGAGGGAGAGGACCCGATCAGCCCTCTGGCCGCCATCCTCAACCAACGTGGTGAGGCGCCCGATAGATCGGCGATCGCCTCCCAGGGCACGATCCACCAGTTCCCGCACCGAGTCGCTAACGGGACGGGCCGGGGTGATCCCGTCACTCCCCATCGGCCCGGACCGGGGCATTATCGCGGATGAAGCCGACCGCCTCGGCCAAGCTCGTGCCGGGCCCAAAGACGGCGGCGATGCCCATCGCCCGGACGGTCTCCCGGTCGTCCTCGGGGATGGTGCCACCGGCGACCACCAGCACGTCGTCGAGGCCGCTCTCCCGCAGCGCCGCCATGATCCGGGGGAAGAGGGTCATGTGGGCGCCAGAGAGGATACTCAGGCCGACCACGTCGACATCCTCTTGGAGGGCGGCGCTGGCGATCATCTCCGGGGTCTGAAATAGGCCCGTGTAGATCACCTCGAACCCGGCGTCGCGGAGAGCCCGGGCCATCACCTTGGCGCCCCGATCGTGGCCATCGAGGCCCGGCTTGGCGACGAGGACGCGGATCGGTCGCCCGGCCGGCCGGTCTGTCACGATTGCACCCTCCCATCGCGATAGGTGAAGAACCCCTCGCCCGACTTCCGACCCAGCGTGCCCGCCGCGACCATGTCCACCAACGACCGGGCCGGGCGGTACTTCTCATCTCCGAGGTCGCGGTGGAGGACGTCGAGGATCGCCAGGCAGACGTCGAGGCCGATCAGGTCAGCCAGGGCGAGGGGACCGATCGGGTGCTTCATGCCCAGGGTCATGACGGCGTCGATCGCCTCGCGGTCGGCGACCCCTTGTTCTAGGCAGATGATCGCCTCATTGATCATCGGTAGCAGGAGACGATTGCCGACGAAGCCCGGGGCGTCGTTGACCACAACTGGGGATTTGCCGATTCCCCGGATGATGTCGTGAGCCCTCTGGGTCGCCTCGTCGGTGGTCTCGGCACCGCGCACCACCTCGACCAGGGGCAAGGAGGCCACCGGGTTGAAGAAATGCAGTCCGAGGACGCGGCCCGGTCCGGCGACACGCCGCGCCAGGCGCGAGATGGAGATCGACGAGGTGTTCGAGGCGATCAGGGCATCCGCCGGCGCGTGCTCTCCGACCGTTGCCAAGAGGGCCGCCTTAGCGTCCTCCCGCTCGACGATCGCCTCGATCACCAGGGACGCCTTCCCGAGCGCCGCGGGCAGTTCGGGCGCGGGATAGAGACGAGCCGCGGCAGCCTCACGATCCCCGGCGACGAGCGTCCCGCGTAAGACGGCGCGTTCCAAGTCGCGCTCGACCCGCGCGATGCCGCGTTCGACGGCGACGAGGTCGACGTCGTGGAGGCGGGCGATCCACCCCGCGGCCGCGAAGACCCCGGCGATACCGGCGCCCATTGTTCCGGCCCCGATCACCACGATCTCCAAGGGCGATCCATCGGGAGCGGTCTCTGGCTCGTCGGACCGCGTGAAGGCGTCCATCGAGGTCGTCACGATACCGTCTCCGACGCCGGGACCGCCGTGGCGATGGGGTCCGCCGGGAGTGCGGTGCCGTTGAAGGCGTTCATGGCCGCCAGGATCCCCTGGCCCGCCCAAGTCGTCACTGCCTCACCCGCCGTGCCGACCAGGGCGGGGAGGTGCGGCTCCTCCGTGGCCGAGAAGCGGCCGAGGACACGAGAGCGGGCCACGCCGGCACCCCGTCCGATGCCCATCCGCAGGCGCGGGATGGCCGGGGTGCCGAGTTGCTCGATGATCGACATCAGGCCGTTGTGGCCGCCTGCCGAGCCGCCGGTCCGCAGCCGCAGGGCACCGAAGGGCAGGTCCAAGTCGTCGTACACGATGAGGCAGTCGTCCACTTCGACTTTGAACCACGCCCTGGCCTCGCGGACCGTGTGGCCGCTCAAGTTCATGAACGTCTGCGGTTTGACCAGCGTCACGCTCTCCCCGCCCAGGGTCACGGTGACGATGTCGGCCCGGAACCGCCGTTTGGCCGGGCCGGCGCTCGCGCGGCGGGCCAGTTCATCGACCACCATGAAGCCCAGGTTATGCCGGGTCCTGGCGTACTCGGGGCCCGGGTTTCCCAGCCCAACGACCAGCTTCATCGGTTCACGCCAATCTCCCGTCAGGGACCCGATCGTCGTCCGGCCGGAAGATCCAGAGCCGGGAATCCCCGGGCCGGATGCTATACTCTGGCCATGATTCTACTCCTCTCCAGGCAAGCCGTGGCGAACGCGAGGCGGACCCAGCGATGAACGTGTTCGGGATCGGCACCGCCGAAATCTTCATCATCGTGATCGTGATCCTCGTCTTCTTCGGTCCCAGCAAGCTGCCGGAAGTGGCGGGGCAGGTGGGACGCTGGGTCCGGGATTTTCGGAAGATGTCGTCTGACCTGACTGGCGAGTTCGAGAAAACGCTCAATGAGGCCGGCGCCGGTGATTTGCGGCGGACCATGGACCGGGAGCTCAGGGGAATGCGTTCCCAGGTCGAGAGTGTCGGCCGGAGTGTCGAACGCGACCTGGGAGGCGGCAAGAAGTTCGGCGGCTCCACGAAGACGACCGCGAAGGCCGGCACGGCGACCACCCGCGCGGCGGGCAAGACCACGGGATCCTCCTCGACCAAGGCGCTGGGCACGGGAACCGCCAAGGCCACCGGGGTTGCAAAGACTGGGTCAGCCAAGACCACGCTCGCCAAGGCAACCGCCCCGGCGGCGATCCGGGCGACCAAATCCGATCCTCTGGCTGACTTGATCGAGATTGACTTCACCGCGCCGCCGCCGGTCCGGCCCGTACTTCGCGTTGCCCGGCGAACGGATGATGACGACGTGATCACCGCTGGACTCGACGAGCCGGTCGCGTCGCCCGGCGAGGCGACTGCCCTCGACCGGGCCCGGCAGCGCCGGGCCACCGCCGCCTACAACCGCGCCCGAGCGTGATCGGCCGATGACGGCGGCCACCCCATCGTTCTCCTTCACGGTCCTCGATCGAGATCCGCGCTCCCGGGCCCGCACCGGTCGTGTGGTGACCTCGCACGGTGCCATCGAGACCCCGGCCTTCATGCCGGTCGGCACCCAGGCCACGGTCAAGACGTTGTTGCCGGAGGAGGTCGGCGCGACCGGCGCGCGAGTCCTCCTCTGCAACACCTATCACCTGATGCTCCGCCCCGGTCCCGAGATACTGCGGGAGGCCGGAGGCCTGCACCGGTTCATGGGCTGGGACGGCCCGATCCTGACGGACAGCGGTGGCTTCCAGGTCTTCAGTCTGGCGAACACCCGCCGGATCGACGAGGGCGGGGTGCGGTTTCGCTCCCACGTCGACGGAAGCGCCCACGACTTGTCGCCAGAGCGGGCGATGGCGCTCCAGGTGGGTTTCGGGTCCGACATCGTGATGGCTCTGGATCACGTCGTCGGACTCCCTGCCGCCGGCGCGGACATCCGGCTCGCCACCGAACGGACTCACCGCTGGTTGGACCGTTGCATCGTCGCCTTCGCCGCGGAGGGAGGACCCGGGCGAGGCGCCGCGCTGTTCGGTATCTGCCAAGGCGGGATGGATCCCGGACTGCGGCGACAGAGCGCCCAGTTCATCGCCTCGCGAGAACTGGCAGGAAGCGCGATCGGCGGCCTTTCGGTCGGAGAGACCAAAGACGAGATGCTCTCGATGATCGAGGTCACCGTGCCCCACCTCCCGGCCGACCGGCCTCGCTACTTGATGGGGGTAGGGTCACCGGAAGACCTCTGGAACGGTGTCGCCCGGGGGGTCGACCTCTTCGATTGCGTGTTGCCGACCCGGCTGGCGCGGAACGCGGCGCTCTTCACCCCCGATGGCCGGATCAACATGAAGGGGGCGCGCTGGCGGGATGTCCATGCCCCCGTCGACGACACCTGCGATTGCCGGGCGTGTGCCAGGTTCACGGCGGCCTACTTGCACCACCTTTTCCGGACGGGGGAGATCCTCGGGATGCGCCTGGCTAGTGAACATAATCTCCGATTCCTGGCCCGGCAGATGGAGCGGATGCGGGAGGCCATCCGGGCGGGGACCTTCGATGATGCCCACGCGCGTTTCGCCGCCCGTTACCGGCCGGTCGGGGCGCCCTCCGTCGCCGGGGAGGAAGCGGTCGCGTGACCATGTCGCGCTTCGATCACCGGTGGAATCGCCGTTGGAGGAATCAGGCGACGCTCCGAGGAGGTCCGTGCCCGTGATCGGTTGGCCACCCTACGACCCCACGTTTGACCCGGAGGGGAGCGGCGACGTGGCGATCGGGGTCGACCTGATCGAGATCCCCCGCATCGCCCGGGCCTTGAACGATTTTGGTGAACGGTTCCTGAACCGCGTCTATACTGCCCAGGAGCGGGACCGCTACGCGACTCGGGTGCCCGAACTGGCGGCCCGATTCGCGGCCAAGGAAGCGACGTCGAAGGCCCTGGGCCTCGGTATCCGGGGAATTCACTGGCGCGAGATGGAGATCCTGACCAATCGCCGGGGCAAACCGGTGCTGGTGCTCCATGACCGGGCGGCCGCCCGCGCCCAGGCGCTCGGCCTCCACCACTTCAGCGTATCGATGACCCACAGCCGTACGGATGCGATGGCCTTCGTGGTCGGCATCCGGGGCGCGGCTCCGGCGGGTCGATCAGCGACGATGGGACGTGAAGACGATGTCGACGGATGAGACGGTGAACCAAACGATCCCGGTCGCCAGCGGGCAGGCGAACGCGATCGCGCCGCCCGCGAACGCTCCCGAGACCCTCACCGCCGGATGGGCGCGGCAGCGCCTCCCCAAGCGGGAGATCGGCACCCACAAGTGGGAAGTGGGCGGTCTGCTGGTGATCGGCGGCGCCCCCACCTATGTCGGCGCGGCGGGACTGGCGGCGATGGCGGCCCAACGGGGCGGGGCGGGGATCGTCCGGATGGCGGTGCCCCGGTCGATCGTCGGACCGCTGGTCGGGCTGGTACCCGAAGCCACGTTCGTGCTGTTGCCGGAGACGGAGTCGCTGACCGGGGCACGGCAAGCGGTCGTCTCCATCCGCGAGGCCATGGCGGATTGCCGGGCGGTCCTGATCGGTCCCGGGCTCGGCGACGACGAGGCGGCTTCCGGCTTGTTGCGGGCCTTCTTCGGGACCGCCGAGACGGCTCGCCCCGCTACCCAGTCCCTCGGGTTCAACATGCCCATTCCGAAGCGGGAAGCCGCCGGCGAAACGGTGGTGCCGGAGGTGGCCGAACGTGATCCCAAGCCGATGGTGATCGACGCCGACGGGTTGAATTGGCTGGCGGCCCAAGAAGACTGGCCGTCGTTGCTGACCGGGCTCCAGGCAGTCCTCACTCCGCATCCGGGTGAACTGGGACGGCTGGCGGGGATCGACACCGCGGAGGTAGTCGCCGACCCCGTCGGTCAGGCCGTGACGTTGGCCCGTCGGTCGGGTCAGGTGGTCGTCTCCAAGTACGGGCAGACGGTGGTCACCGACGGCACGACGGTCCTGATCGCACCGTCGGCGACGCCGGCCCTGGCGACGGCCGGGACCGGGGACGTGCTGGCGGGGACGATCGCCGCGTTCCTGGCCCAGGGCCTCTCACCGGTAGACGCGGCGGGTCTCGCGGTCTACCTTGGCGCGACCGCGGCCGAAACGCTGGTCGAACGGACCGGGATCCTCGGCCTGATCGCTAGTGACTTGCCCCTCGCGATCGCTGGCCAGATCGCCTCGCTGGAACGGTCCATCGGGCAGGGGAGGGTCCTGTGAGCGATCGGAGATCCGAGGGGTCCGGAGCGATCCCGGGCGATGAGCCGACGATCCGCCACATCATGCGGACGACGGTGCCGACCGTGACGCCGTCTACCACTGTCGCTGACGTCGCCCGCCTGATGGCGACCGAGGGATTGACCGGTGTTCCGGTCCTGGACGGGGAGCGGCTGGTCGGGATCGTGACCGAATGGGACTTGATCGCCCGGGAGGCGGCCGTCGACGTGCCACCGGTGATCCCGTTCCTGGACGGCATGTTCCGGGCCGACGGGGGCCGGGACTTTGACGACGAGATGCGGCACATCTTCGCGATCACCGCCGCCGACCTGATGACCGCACCGGTCTATAGTGTCCGCGACATCGCGACCCTGGCCGAGGTCGCCACCCTGATGGTCGAGCGCCGGATCAGCACGGTCCCCGTCGTCGGCCCCGCGAACCAGATCGTCGGACTGGTGACCCGGTCCGATCTGGTCCGGGTGATCGCGAAGCTCGAGACCCCGGGCCAGTAATTCCCATGCCTGGCGGAGACCAATCGGTACCATCCGCTGTCCTCGACAGGTCCGACCCTCGTTGGATGGGGCGGCCGACGTGGGCCGAGATCGACCTCGATCGGGTGGCGGGCAATGTCGTCGCCGCCCGGGCGATCGCCGGACCAGATGTCCGCGTGATGGCCGTCGTGAAGGCGGACGCCTACGGCCACGGGGCAGTTCAGGTCGCGGGGGCCGCACTCGCGGCCGGGTCCGCCGAACTTGCCGTGGCGACCATCGACGAGGGGCTGGAACTCCGCCGGGCCGGAATCACGGCGCCGATCCTCGTCCTCGGCCCCATCGCCCCGGGCGAGATCGCGGCCGCCCTCGGGGAGTCCCTGACCCTAACGGTGTCCGATCCGGGGTTCCTGCGCCGGATCGTGGTCGAGGCGGCCCGTGGCAATTTCGGGCCGGCGTCGATCCACGTCAAACTGGACTCCGGCATGCGCCGGTTCGGCGCCACCGAGGACGATTTCGTGGCGATGGTCGAGGGGTCCTCCCGCGTGCCCGGGGTGCGACTCACCGGTATCTCGACACACCTCGCCGACGCTGACGACCCGGCGAGCACGTTCCCGTCCGAACAGGTCTCCGCGTTCCGTAGGGCCATCGACAGGTGCCGCGTCCCGGTCGGCACGGTGCACGTCGCCAACAGCGCCGGGATGATTCGTTCCTTGGACATACCCGTGGGCATGGTTCGGCTGGGCATCGCGCTCTACGGCCTCGCCCCGGCGATCCAGCACCCTTTGCCCACCGGATTCGCGCCGGTGATGTCGATCCGCTCAACCGTGTCCCGGATCATCCCGCTCGCTCCGGGCGACACCGTCGGCTACGGGAGGACCCATCGCGCGGCGGCGCGGGGCCGGGCGGCGCTGGTGCCGATCGGCTATGCCGACGGATTCCCGCGGGACCTCTCAAGCATCGGCCAGATGGCGATCGCGGGTGTTCGCGTTCCGGTCTTGGGCCGGGTCTCGATGGACCAGAGCGTGGTCGGGCTGCCAGACAATTTCGTGGTCACCGGCGGGACGATCGTGGACGTTATCGGAACCGGGGAGCGGGGGGAACCTACCTTCGCCGATGTCGCGGCGGACCTAGGCACCATCTCCTACGACCTCGTTACCGGTATCGCCCGCCGCGTGCCCCGCTACTATCTTTCCCAGGGTCGGGTCGTCGGGTTTCGTACCCTGGCCGGAGATGACGTCCTGCCTCGCGTCCCTTCGGAGGATTGACCGAACCATCCGGTCGCGACGCCAGCGACGGCCTGTCGTGTGACCCGGTCGGTACGTTTCTGGACGTGACGAGACCGCCATCATCTGAACGGCGGCCTCGCTCGTTAGAACCCGGTGCGGTGTTTGTTGCAGACCGGCGGCAGCGTCACCGTGCGGGAGACGGACCCGGGAGGGTCCGCACGGGCGACGCTGCCCGGCCAGTCGCCAGGGGACCGAGTGACCGGTCAGACGGTGTCGCCGCTCCAGTCCTCCACCACGCGCTTCATGTCTTCGATATCGCGGCGAACCACGAACGTCCGGCCGCTCATGTCGTCCCGGACATAATTGAGCGTGCGGTCGTCCATCCAACGATAGATCGTCGGGCGGGCCACGCCCAACTGTTGCGCCGCATTGCCGATACTGACGAGTTCACCCGGCTCGAAGGCCTTGTACTTCGCCAGGGCCATCATCCGGCCCAACTCTTGATCCCAGAACGAGCGGGGAACGGTGTAGTCATCGGCCGCGCTCGGCCAGAACAGGAGCTGGACGACGGCCTCGATCGCGTCGAGAACGTCTTCCTTGCTCTCGCGGACCTGGCCGCTAGCGATCTTGGAGAGCCGGGTCAAGTTCTCTCCCAACGGGCCGGCTCGCAGTTCCTCGATCGGGATGGACGTGAACGCGCCCGGCTTCAACTGCGAGACGAACCGGTGATAGTGACTGTAGACCAGCAGCAGGGCCTGGTCGATCACCTCATCATAATCCGGGCGTTCTGCCTCCACGGTGTCTCCTTTCACCTCGCGACACGGCCCCACGGCATTTGGACTCGACACAACGCTGTACGGTCGCATTGTACGCTCGCCCTGGTGGCACGTCAATAGGACAATGTGGGATGTTGTTTTGCGATCATCGGAGTCGTTGACAACACCCGGCCCAATGTTCGGTACCGATGTCGTCGCCCACGCCGGGATCACCGGTTGACCGGGCAGGATCAACCGCCACCGGTGGTGATTCCCCGTACGGCCAGGCCGGCGATGAATAGGGCCAGTACGCTGTAGAACAGCAGAGCCTGTCGCTGGTCACGATCCCGCAAGAATGACCAAACAAATGGCAAGACGAGGATCGCCGTGGCCCCGTACAGGTAATGGGTGGTCTCGGCGGGAGCAGCACCGGCGACCACGAGCGCCACCCCGGCCAACACCTGGACGGCGATCAGTGCCTGGCCGATCACGAATGCCCCGGCGAGGCTTCCCGCGAAGGCGTCGCCGCGCACGTACGCCACGATTCCCCAGACTCCGAGGACGGCCATGAAGAGCAATAAGGAGATCGACAGCCGGTCGTGAACGAGGGTCAGGGCAGCCACGGTTCGTTGGTCCTTCGCTGATCGATCGGAGTTGAACTGGCACGGTCGTCGCGACCGAGACGGGGGTCCGGGTTGGCGATCGCGGTCCTGTCGCGAGAGCCGGTGATCCGAGTATACGAATGAGACCGCACGCCGGACGTGGGTTCCAAGAATGGGATCGCGACCGGTGTCGTCGCCCGCGCTTCACCGGGCGGGCTCGTTCTTTCGCCGGGGTGTCTACAGCGACAACGACAGTTGGAGCGGCAGGCGCGGCGCCGCGGTGGGCAACGGCTCGCCGGGGTGCCAGACGGGCCCGGACTGGCGCCGGGGCAGGGCGAGCGGGCGAAGATCGATCCCCGCCGCGTTCCCCGCTCCACCGACCGCCCCGACGGCCAGCACGGCCCGGTTGTTCGTCTGGGACAGGTGAGCGAGCCAGACGACCTTCGGGGTCGAAACTCGCCGCAGGGCGTCGCCCAGCCATGCACCGGCCTGGGCATTGCTGAGATGGCCCCGGTCCGAGGCGATCCGTCTCTTCAGGTGAGCGGGGTAGGGACCACCCCGCAGCATCGCGTCGTCATGGTTCGCCTCGACGACCAACAAGTCGGACGCGGCCAGGTACTCGGCGGCGCCACCACACCGTTCCCCCAGGTCGGTGAGGACGGTCCACCTGACGCCATGCGCGGCGACCGAGTACCCGCAGGGTTCGGCGGCGTCATGGGAGACGGCAAGGGCGGTGACCTCCCAGATCCCGATCGTCAGGGGAACGTCCGGTCGCGCCGCCAGGGACCGCGATGCGGCGGCCGGAAGATGGGTCAGCGTGCCTGAGGTGCCGACGACGGGGCAGGTCGTGGCCCGCAGCCCGGCGCGCAGGCCATGGACGTGGTCGGTGTGCTCGTGGGTGATCAGCATCGCGTCGAGGTCTCCGGGCGCCAGGCCATGGACGGCCAGGCACACCTTGAGAGCCCGGGGGGAGATGCCGTGGTCGATGAGCAGCGCTCGCCCGGCGACGAGGAGGAGGAGGGCGTTGCCCGAACTCCCGCTCCCGAGACTTTGGGCCCGAACCGTTTCCATCCTGCCAACCCTCGTCAGGGGGCACGGCCAGGCCCCTATCAAGTCATCGTGCCGGTCGTCCGTACCCATCGCGGTCGATGTCCGGGGTGGACCTGGAAGGGAGAGAAATGCGGGCTCTCATGGTCGCACGCGGGCGACCGGCTCGCCCACCTCGCCGGTATCAGGGGGCTGACATGGCTCCCCATCCCGAACGGCGGGATACCCCGCCCGTCAGATCCGGTCGCCGAACAGGGCCCGGCCGACGCGGACGACGGTCGCCCCCTCCTCGATGGCCACGTCGAGGTCGTCGGACATCCCCATCGACAGGATCTGCAGCGCCGGTGCGCCATCGGCGATCTCGTCCCGCAGGACGCGGAGCGACCGGAACACGGGGCGCACCGTCCCGGCGTCCTCGACCAGAGGCGCGATGGTCATCAGCCCGACCGGCAGGAGCACGCCCGTGTCGAGTATCCGTCGGACCAAGTCGGCCGCCTCGTCGACCGCGCACCCGGCCTTCTGGCTCTCGGCGGCGACGTTGACCTGGACCAGGACCGGTAGCGGCTCCGGTCGTCCCTCCGCCGCCCGGGCCAGGGCTTCGACGAGGGACGGTCGATCGACCGATTGGATCACGTCGAACAGGCCGACCGCTTGCTTGGCCTTGTTGGTCTGGAGGGAACCGATCAAGCTCAACCCGACATTGTTCGCGAGAGAGACGCCGCCAAACTTCTCCCGCGCCTCCTGGACCCGATTCTCCCCCAACGAGATGATTCCCAGCGCGACCGCCGCATCGACCACGTCCCGGTCCCTCGTCTTGGTCACCGCCATGATCGTGACCTCGGCCGGATCTCGCCCGGCCCGAATCGCGGCGGCCTCCACTCGCCGTTGGATCGCCTCATAGGCGATCGCGAGGTTGCCGTCGCTCACGATGGACTCCGGTCAGCGGTCAACGCGATGATGGCGCCGAAGCGACCGGTCCCCGCGCCCTGACCCCGGTGCGAGAACCACCGGTCACCGTCCCGGACCGTGCAGTCGTCAGCCACGGAGATGTTCTCCGGCCGGACGCCCGCCCGCACGAGAAGTGACCCGTTGGCCGCCGAGATGTCAAATCTGGACTTCCCTTCCCCGTTCCAGATCGCGATGTCCGCGCCGTCTCCCGCCGTCTCCCGCCAGGCGGAAAGCACTTCCGGACCCACCTCGTAGCGATCCCCACCGATGGCGGGTCCCAGGACTACCCGCAGGGTGGCGGGATCACTGCCGTACCCCTCTGCCATCGCATGGACGGTAGCCCCTACGACGTCGGCGACGGCCCCGCGCCACCCGGCGTGGGCAACGCCGACGACACGCAGGACGGGATCGACGAAGAAGATCGGCTGGCAATCGGCGTGGAGCGATAGCAAGGGCAGGTCCGGTTCACTGGTCAGCAGGGCGTCCGCCGTCCCGACCGGTTCGCTGCCCGGCCTCGCCCCTCTCCCGGCGTCCGACGAGACGACTCGCAGCACCGCGGTGCCGTGCACCTGCCGGGCGGCGACCAGCTTCTCGGGATCGACCCCAAGGGCCGTCGACCAGCGTTGCCGCCAGGACCAGGCGAGATCCCGGTCTCGCGGTGCCCCGAACCCGATGTTGCCCTCGCCAGTCTCGACGCCGGGAATCCGGCCGGTGACCCCATGGACCACTCCGGGAATCGCGGATAGTGCCGGCGCCGTCCACAAGCGGCGGCGCAGGTCGACGGAAGAAATCACCGGTGCGGTGGCGGTCATGGGTTTCCCTCGTCCCGGGCGGCGTCGACGATGATCTGGTCCACCACCCGCTCGACCGGGGCGAGATCGTCGGTGAAGGCCTCACCTTCCGGTCGGAGAGTTCGGATCATACCGGTCGTCAGGGCCGCCTCGGCTACCGTCCGCGCGGGAGAGTCGGGGTCGAGTCGCGACGCGTTCCCCGCCAAGGAGCCGGCGCTCAGCGGCGCCATGGAACCGATTAACATCGTGTTGTGGTATCGCTCGACATCGATCGCCACCACATGGGGGAAGACCGCCGACATGGTCGTGGCCAGGGCGTCGACCAGACGGTAATCCGTCTCGGTGCGGCCGACGTTGACCACGACGACACCGTCCGTCGTCAGGTGATCGACGGTCTCCCGGAAGAACTCCACCGTGGTCAAGTGAAACGGGATATAGGGCTGCCGGTAGGCATCGACCCCGATGACGTCGAAGTCCCGATCGCTGGTCTGGAGATAATAACGCCCGTCGGCGGCCACGACCTCGATGTTGGGCTGGTCCAGGGCGAAGTACTCCCGGCCGACATCGATCACCGCCGGGTCCAGTTCGACCCCGACGACATCGATCGCCGGGTAGGCCGCGATCATCTGGCGGGCGGCGGTGCCCCCGGCTAGACCGATCAGGAGCGCCGACGCCGGTTCGGGTGTCGTGTCCGCGTGCGCCGCGAGCAGGGGACCGACCATGAAGTAGTCCCATGGTCCGCCCGTGAGCAGCGCGTCCGGATCGTAGATGGAGTGGACGGCATGTCCGTCATTGAGGACCAGATAGCGGACGCCGTCGTCCTCGACGACCTGAATGTAGTTGTACGGCGACTCTTCCTCGTGGAGCAGGACACCGCGTTCGGCGGGCCGAATGCCCGCTCCGGCGTCGACCCAGGCGAAGGAGAGCGCCACGATGGCGACAGCGACGGCCGCGCCCGTGACCAATCGAATTCGGCTCAGAGCCAGACCGGTGATCGAGGGCACCAGCAGCAGCGTGGCGAGGATCAAGAAGGTCCGCCGGGTACCGACCCAGGGCACCAGGACCACTACCGGCAAGAAGCTGCCCAAGATCGACCCGACGGTCGAGAGCGCGTACGTATTCCCGGCGGCGTGCCCGGCGGACCTGGGATCCAGAGTCCGGAGCCGGATCGCGAACGGGGAGACGAACCCGAGCAGCGTCACCGGCACCGCGATCAGCAAGAGGACCCCGACGAGCGAACCGTAGAACGCGCCGATGTCGACCGAGTCGAAGGCGGCCAGCGACGCGGAAAGGATCGGACGGGAGAGCCAGGGGATCAGCGCCGCCGCGACCGCCGCGACCGTGGTCACCGCGAACAGCAGGGCCGGTCGAGGATAACGGTCCGCGACCCGCCCGCCGACCCAGTATCCGACGGAGAGGAAGGCCAGCGTGACGCCGATCAGATTGGCCCAGATGAAGGTCGAATCGCCGAAGTAGGGTGCGATCAGGCGCGAGGCCGCCAGTTCGATCCCGACGCTGGTGATTCCACCGGTGAACACGAGCGCGTTGAGGAGCCACCCCGGTACCATGGCCGCACCATCGGGGACAACGGTCGGGGCATCTCCGGCCAGTCGATCGTCCAGACGGGGGACCGCTGCCGACCACTCAACATGGGTGGCGATCATCGGAAACGTGATCCGGGCCGATGCTGGCGGGCGGCAGGGTCACTCAACATGGGATGATTCTACGCTGACCAACGGTCAGCATGTCGCGGCGTAGCAACGGTCACCGGGTTCTCCTGGGCAATCGTCTCTAGGTAAAGTGTCTTCACCCACACTGGGGCGACACGTCAACGACCGCACGGGCGCTATCTCAGCGCCAAAAGAACTGGTTGACATAGCGTGCGACATGGATCAATCGGGCTAAGGTCGCCAGATCGCCGATCGATGTTGGTCCATAGCTCGACGACGAGGACGCTGCCCGTAGGACGGAGATTTGGATCGCGGGACACGTGTCTACTTGAGATGTCACCAGTTCAATGACCGGGGGGTAGCTCCGCCCGGCTGCTCAGGACCCCGAAAAAGTCCTTGGATTCATAAGGGATGAGCCTGTGCCCCCGGCACGTCAGGCCAGCATACGACCATCGTGCCAGGACACGGATGATCGGCCAGCCGGTCACGATGTCGGTCATGCCGGCTATCCGCTCGCGCGCACCGACGAGATAGTGCGGACAATCGATATTATGCGCACGAGACGTTCGACGATTGGATGTCGCGCACGCCCCGCGACATGAACCCTGCCCCGGCATCACTCATCGTGTCTCGATGGCACCGGGGGCGCGGGTGTGAGGCGAACCGCCGGGACGGTCTACGTCAGGAGTGCACGGGAACGGTCAACGGGAGGCGCTCCGGTGGGCCGTCGTGGTCGAGGCCGATGATCATGCCGGCTCGCAGGCGGCCAGCGGATACCGCCGCCTCGCCCGAACGCGGGCCTTCGCCCGGGAACTGGACGATGTCTAGCCTCATGTGGCCGGTCCCGGTGGCCACCGCCGGCGTTCCCGCCGAGACCATCACGGTGCCCGGTGCCAGGGAGGTCTCGGCCGGTACCGGCGTCGCGGCGTGAATTTGGACCGCGACGGGGAGCCCGTCGCGTATGACGATCGTCCATGCCCGGGGCCAGGGCCACATCGCCCGCACCTGGGCCGCAAGGTCCACCGCCGGCCGTGACCAGTCGAGCCACCCGTCGGCCTTGACCATGGGCCGCGTCAACGTGGCGCCGGCACCCTGCGGATGCGGCCCCAGCTCCCCGGTCAAGAAACGCGGGATAGAGGCCATCGCGAGGCTTCCCGCGGCTACCGCGAGAACCGTCGTCAGCGACCCGGTCGTGGCGCCGGCCGGAATCGGCACCGTGACCGTGTCGATCACCGGCCCCGTGTCGAGGCCTTCCCCCATCACCATCAAGGAGACGCCGGTCACGAGGTCACCGGAAACGATCGCGGCGGCGATCGGGCTCGCTCCCCGATAGCGCGGTAGGAGCGAGGCGTGAAGGTTCAGGCAGGCCATCGACGGCAGGGCCAAGATCTTCGGACCGAAGATCTGGCCGTAGGCGGCCACCACGAATAGGTCCGCCCGCTCGGCCGCGAGACGATCGCGAACGTCTGTCGTCCGCAAGTTCTGCGGTGCGAAGATCGTTATCCCGAGGTCACCGGCGGCCGTGGCCACGTCCGACGGCTGGAGCCGTTGACCCCGCCCCGCCGGCCGGCCGGGGCGGGTCACGGCGAGGGTCACCTCGATGTCCGGGCTCCCCGACCGGGCGCGCAACGCGGGCACGGCGAACGCGGGGGTGCCGAAGTAGACGACCCGGGCCATCGATCCCGTCCCAGCACCCATGCCTCCCCCCCGTGGATCGTCTCGCCGTGCCCGTCTCCAGCCGGCCCACCCTCCTCGACCCGTGCCCGGCGGCGAGTCTAGAATGGTGGGGTCATGATACAGACCCCATCGCCCACCCGGTCATCCCGGCTGCCAAGCGCCATGCCGATCCGCCTGGCCCTCGCCGTGGTGGTGATGGCCGCGCTGGCGATACGCCTGTTCGGGCTGGACTGGGATGAGGGTCAATCCCTCCACCCCGACGAGCGGTTCATCGTCGACTACGTGATGATCGGACGCCTTCATCTCGAATGGCCTCTTGGCGATCCGGACAATGCCCTGCTCGATCCGGGGCTCAGTGGCCTCAACCCGCGCTCGGATGACCCGGCCACCGGTGAGCCCCGCTCGTTCGCGTACGGCACCCTGCCTCTCTACGTGACCGAGGTCGCCGCCGAGGCCTTGACGCTCGTGACGGACGACGATTGGCACGGACGGGACCGGGTCTACTTGTTGGGCCGGTTCTTCTCGGTCCTCTTGGACACCGGCACGGTGCTGGTGACCTATTTCCTGGGCAAGGCCCTGGTCTCGCGACGGGTCGGCCTGCTCGCCGCCGTCGTGGCGGCGACCGCCCCGATGTCGATCCAACTCGCCCACTTCTTCACGACAGACAGCTGGCTGACGTTCTTCGTCGCCCTGACCTTGCTCTTCTCGATCCGGGCCGGCTCGACCGGGTCGGTCCGCTGGTTCGCGCTCGCCGGGATGGGGCTCGGACTCTCGCTGGCGACCAAGGGGAGCGTCTTCGCACTCGGCGCCGTGATCGCCGTCGCCGTCTTCTACGACGTGATCCAGCGCTGGCGCGCCGGTGAGCGGGGCCTGCTCCTGGTCGCCGCCGTGCCGGAGCGGGCGGGCGTGGCGGGGATCGCGGCGCTGGTCGCCTTCGCCATTTTTGAGCCCTATGCCCTGGCCCGCCCGAGCGTCTATTGGGCCTCGTTCTCCGAACAGGCCAACATCCACCGCGGCTATATCGACGTGCCGTTCACCCGTCAATACGTCGGCACGTCGCGGTTCACCTATCACCTCGCACAACTCGTCCGGTGGGGATTCGGTCCCGTGGCGGGGTTGCTCGGTGCCGGCGGTATCATCTTGCTGGTCGTTCGCCTGTTCCGCGGTCGCGGCGTCGCGGCCTGGGTCCTCCTGACGTGGCTCGCGGCATACGGCCTCGTGATCTTCCTGCCGGAGAGCAAGTTCATCCGCTACCTCGCCCCGCTCGCCCCGGTCCTGGCCGTCACGGCCGCCCTGGCCATCGACCAGGTGTGGCGCTGGACCACCGGGCGCATCGGCCGTGTCGGCGGGGGTGTCGTGGCCGGGGGACTGGTGGCGGGCGTCGCGCTCTGGGGTATCGCCTTCGCGGCGATCTTCGCCGGTGAGCACCCCCGCCTCGCGGCGTCCCGGTGGATCTACGAGAACGTCCCGGCCGGGAGTACGCTCAACACGCTCGATTGGGACGACGGGCTGCCGGTCGAGTTCGGTCCCGGTGTCAACTCCCGCGACCGGCAATACCAGCATCAGAGTTTCAACTTCTACACCGACGCCCCCTCACGCCGGGATCTGGCCCTGGTCGGGGACGCCTTCTCCTCGATCGAGGGTACCCGGTCCGTGGGGTCGGCCATCACGCAGGGGGATTACCGGCTTGCCGCGCTGGCGATCGAGCGCTTGGCGGGGGGCGGTCAGATCGACGATCCCGGTACCTTGGCCGGAGCGATGGACGCGGCCAGCGATCGGATCTCCTCGACGGCCGGAGGGCTCAAGGCGGCGACCGGTGAGTTGGGCCGTGTCCTCCGCACCGACGGGGTGAACACGCCGTTCGAGGTGTGGCAACGTCTCGCGTCGGAATTACTGGCGACGGCGGATCGAGAGATCGAGACCGACCTCTACGCCCATCTCGCCGACGTCGATTACTTCGTGATCTCCTCCAACCGTGTGCCGACCGGCATCGCCAACTTGCCCTGGCGATACCCGGTCCAAGATCGCTTCTTCTCTTTGATGCACCAGGAAGCCCTCGGCTTCGAGCTGGTCTACGAGGCCACCAGCTACCCCCGTCTCGGTCCGGTCGAGTTCGTCGACGATGACGCCGACGAGGCCTGGCTCAACTACGACCACCCCCATGTCTGGGTCTTCGGCAAGCAGACCTCGATGACCCGGCCGGCCTTCCTGGCCGCCTTCGGCGATGCCAGCCTCCAAACCAGTTCCCCGACCCGTTACCCGCCCGAGGACGACCTGCTCCTCGACGATCCCGTCGGCTCCTTACCGGTCGTCGATGACGCCCGCTGGAGCGCCGCGGTGACCGGATCGACAGCGGGCGCCATCGCGGCCTGGGTGGCGCTCCTCGTGATCCTGCAGGTGGCGGGCTGGCCGCTCGCCAGCATGGCCTTCGCGCGGTTCGCCGACGGGGGATGGGGCCTCAGTCGTCTCTTGACGCTCGTCATCACCGGTTTCGTCGTCTGGCTCGGCGCCAGCGTGGAGCTGTTCGCCTTCCGGGCGGCCTGGTCCTGGCTGGCCGTGGTGGCCGTGGCCGCCCTTGGGTGGGGCGTCCGTCTCCGCTGGCGCGGCGGGCGGGACCTCTGGCGCAGCCAACCGGGACGGCCCGCGACGGCACGGTGGGCGGAGGGGGTATTTTGGGGCACGTTCGCCGTGTTCCTCGCCTTCCGATTCTACAACCCAGACAGCTGGCACCCGACCTGGGGCGGCGAGAAGCCGATGGAATTCGCCCACGTGAACGCGATCCTCCGAAGCGCCCACTTCACCCCGTTCGACCCGTGGTTCTCGCAGGGTTACATCAATTACTACTACTACGGGATCTACCTGGTGGCCTTCATGATGAAGCTGGCCGGGATCCCCTCCGAGATCGCCTTCAATCTCGCCCAGCCGACCATGATCGCCCTGCTCGCGAGTGCCGCGTTCTCGGTCGCCGCCGCGCTCGCCCGCGACCTCAGCGGTCGCCGCTCGGTCGCGATCCCCGGTGGTTTGACCGGGGCCCTGCTGATGGTGGGAATCGGCAACCTGGCGGCCTTCTTCGCCTTTCTCGACGCTCCGGCCGGGGGTGCCGGCGACGCGTTCGGCTACTATGTCTGGTCGCCCAGCCGGGCCATCCAGAACGCGATCACCGAATTCCCCTTCTTCACCGGCCTCTACGCGGATCTCCATGCCCACGTTGTCGCCTTGCCCATCACCGTGCTGGTGATCGCCGCCGCCTACGCCCTGGCGCGGGAGCCGCGCGTCTTCACCCTGGCCTTCGCCGGGCGCGGGAAACAAGGGATGCCTCGGATCGCCCTCGCGCTGCGCCTGAGCATCGCCGCCCTCGGGTTGGGCACCCTCAGCGCGACCAATATCTGGGACGTGCCCGTGTACTTCGCCCTGGTCGTGGTCTCGGTCTGGGTCGCCGCGCGCGCGTTCGACCTGATCCCCCGTGCCATCCTGACCGCGTGCCTCGCCCTGGTCACCGGTGCCGTCGCCTACGGGCTGTTCATCCCATTCTTCCAAGATTATGTCACGCTCTTCGGGTCGTTGGGCCGGGTTGAAGACCCGACGCCCCTCCGCCCCTTCGCCAACCACTTCGGCGGCCTACTGGCGATCGCCGGTGTCGGACTTCTCGTGACCTGTTTGGCCCGGTCTCGGCCCCGGGCGGCACGGGCGTTCCGGCCGCTCGTGGCGATCGGTGCCTTGGCCGCCATGGCCCTGGTCCGCTCCAACATGCCGGATCTCCCGACCACCGGGTCGAGGGTGGTCGTCGCCCTCGCGGTCACGCTCCTCGCCGGGGGATTGATCGCGGCGGCCTGGGCCGGTCTGGTCCGTCACGTGCCGGGTCGGAAATCGCTCGGCCCCGTGGCGATCGTGGTGATCGCTGCCTCCGGCGGGTTGGCCCTCCTAGACCGGCCGGTGATGGGGCTGATGCTCGGGTTCTTCGTGGCCGGGGCCGCGGCATGGTTGTTCATGGGCTCGGCGGCGGGGACATTCGTCGGCGCGCTGGTGGCGGCCTCGGCGGCCATCGTGATCGGGACCGAGGTCGTCTTCCTGGCCGACAACCTGGCCGAGACCGACGCCTACCGGATGAATACCATCTTCAAGTTCTACAACCAGGGATGGGTGATGCTGGCGATCGCCGCCGCCGTCCTGCTGGTCCGGGCCGGGTCGGTCGCTGCCAGATCCACCCCGTCGCCGTTCGCCGCTTCTGCCCTCGGGATCGCCCTCCGGCCACGGCCGGTGACCCCGGCGCGGCGGGACCTGGCTTGGTCGGGACGCGGACAGAGCCGTTTACCGCTCCGGCTGGGCCCAGATCCGGGGCCCGCCGGCACTTGGGCACAAGTCGGCCTGTTCGTCGCCTTCATGGTCGTCGCGGCTTCCCTGTTCTACCCGGCCCTGGCCACCGGACCCCGCCTGGACCAGCGATTCGACGGTTACCCGGCGGCGGGCAGTCTGAATGGGCTCGACTGGATGGACTACGGCACGTTGACGGTCGACGGTCCAGACGGTCAGGCAGTGATCGGCTTCACGGGGGACAGGGCCGCGATCGACTGGTTCAACGAGTCGATCCCCGGAAGTCCGGTCATCGTCGAGGCCAGTATCGGCCCCTATCGCGGCAACGGCTCCCGGATCGCGATCCACACCGGGCTCCCGACCGTGATCGGCTGGGACAACCACGAGACCCAACAGCGCTACGCTGGCCCGATCTACGATCGCGTCGATGACGTCGAGCGACTGTACAGGACCGACGACCCCGGTGAGAAAATGCGTATCCTGGCGGCATATGATGTCGAATACGTGGTGGTCGGCGAGCTAGAGCACCGCTTCGCCCGTGACGGCCGGCAGTACGCCACTCCGGAAGGGATCGCCGCCTTCGAAGCGATGGTCGGCACGGAACTGGAAATCGCGTTCCGGCACGGCGAGACGACGGTTTACCGCGTGGTGGGTACGGGGTCCGATGGGTGATCCGGGTTTCGGGATGACGGTGACCCGATGAGCGACTTCGTCACCGACGCCGGACGTTGGTACCTGGTCCTGGTGGTCCTGACCTGGGGCCTCGCCCCTTGGGTCCGCTGGCTCTGCCCAGCGTTCCCGGCGGCGAGTGCCTACGTCGCCCGTCCGGTTGCCCTCCTCGCCGTGGTCTGGCCGGTCTGGTTCCTGAGCAGCACCGTCGGGCTGCCATATCGATCGGTGACATTGTGGGGGGCCGCGTTCGCCTTGGCGGCGAGTGGTTGGGCGCTCGCCGTCCGCCGGGGCGGGCTCGACCGGATCTGGCTTCGGTCACTCGGGGTCGCCGAGGCAATCGGCCTGGCGGCATTCCTGACGTATGCCTGGTGGCGTGGCTTCTCCCCCCAGATCCTCAACACCGAAAAGCCGATGGACATCGCCCTGCTGACGGCTTCGGCGCGAGCCGAGTCGATGCCCCCGGCCGACCCCTGGCTGGCCGGATTCGACATCAACTACTACTACCTCGGATACCTGATCCACGGCACCGTCTCGCGCCTGGCCGATGTACCGACCTCCGTCGGGTTCAACCTGGCCCTGGCGACCTCGTTGAGCATGGCGATCGTGGCCACCATCGGCCTGACCCGGGCCATCGCGGGAGCCTGGGCACCCCGGGGGGCGGCGATCGCGGCCGGGGCCATCGCGACGGTCTTCGTGGTCATCGGTGGCAACCTGGTAGCCCCCAAGGCGCTACTCGATGACGCCGGGGCGACGATCGACGCATCTTGGTGGGGGGGGATCGGCTGGGACAGCAGCCGGGTCGTCTACGACGAGCCGGCCTCCGTCGCCGGTCTCGATGCCGGCCAGATCGAGGCGGGGACGATCCAGACCATCAACGAGTTCCCGGCCTTCAGCTTCGTCCTCGGCGACCTCCACCCGCATGTGATGGCCCTCCCCTACACCTTGGTCGCCCTCTTCCTCGCCTGGCAGGCGTATCAGTTGGTCGTCGCCGCCTCTGGCCAGATCAGGGACGGGGTTCTCATGATCCGGTTATCCCTCTCTGGGGCGGTCATCGGCTCGCTCTACATGCTCAACAGTTGGGACTTCCCGACGTTCCTCGGGATCGCGGCCCTCGGGGTCTGGTTCGCGGCGACCGCCGCACCGTGGCGGGATCGCGCGGTCGCGGTCGCCGCGCTCGGCATCGGCGCGGTGGTTCCCTGGACCCCCTTCTTCCTCGGTTTCTCCCCACCGGTCGGGGCAGATGCCGGGACCCTCCCCGCGGCCGTGCGCGATTTACCGATCGTCGCCCCGCTCCTGACCTCGGTCGGCGCGATGAGCTGGCAGAGGACCTCCGCCGGCGAGTTTCTCACCGTCTTCGGCATCCCGTTCGCCTTTGCGATCACGTTCTTGGCCTGGACCGCGTTCGGGCGAGACGGGGACGATGGTCGCCGAGAGCCCCAGGGACCATCGCGGGGGCTGAGCACGGAGGGCGAAAGCGAGGATGCGGCGACGGTGCCGTCCACCGGCGACCGGCGCTGGGCCGGCATCCTCGCGGGGTCGCTACTGCTGTTCGGGCTCGTCCTCGGAGCTCCGGTCGTGCTTCTCTGCGGTATCCCGTTGATCCTCGTCGGCTTGAGTCGAGACGCGATCCGGGCCCGTCCACGTCTGCTGATCCCCGTCGCCTTGTTCGGTGTCGCCTTCGCCCTCGTCCTCGGGACCGAGTTCTTCTACATCCAGGACGCGTTCGGCAACCGGATGAACACGCTGTTCAAGATCTACTATCAAGCTTGGACCCTGTTCGGGGTCGGGGCGGCCCTCGCCGTCCTCGCCCTCTGGCGGGACGTGTCTGCCTCGGCCAACCTGGGTCTCGGCCGGGTGGGCCGGCCCGTGCTGGCGTCCGTCACGGCGGTCGCCCTGCTCGCGACGTTGGCCTATCCCGTCCTGGCGGGAATCCGGTACACCGAGGTCAACGGGTCGGGGAACTGGCATGGCCTCGATGGACTGGACTATGTCGGCGAGGCCTCTGCCGACGAGGCGGCGGCGATCCGTTGGCTCCGGGACAACGCGGAGACGGACGACGTGGTACTGGAGGCCGGAGGCTGTTCCTACCAGCCCATCGGCCACGTACCCAGCAGCAGGGTCTCCGCCTTCACCGGGATCCCGACGGTGGTCGGATGGCCCGGACACGAGAGCCAGTGGCGCCGCGGCGACGAGGCGACGACCGCGGAGATGCAGGGTCGCGTCGGAGAGATCGAGCGGTTGTACAGCACCGCCGCGGCCGCGGCACGGGCCGAATACGGTATATCGCTCATCTACGTCGGACCTTACGAGCGCGACGGTGCCGACGGCTGCCCGGCCGCGGGCCCCTACCCCGAGGTGGTCGAGGCGGGCTATCCAGGATCTGGTTGGGAAATCGCATTTTCCCAGGGTGAGGTCTCCATCTATCGCACGACATCAACGGCTTGATCCCAGGGGATCGACGATCCACGATCCACCTGACGCTTCGTCGCGCCCGCCGTGGTAGGTGTTTTGCCTCACATCATTCCGGAGGCATCCTCTGTCACGTCCTTTGCGGCTCCGGGCGCGGTTGTGTCGCGTCCGGACCACCGTCTATACTCGGGGGGTGGTGATCGGCGGGGTGTGGCGCAGTCGGTAGCGCGCAGCGTTTGGGACGCTGAGGCCGGAGGTTCGAGTCCTCTCACCCCGACCCACGGTATGGTGAGAACCGTTCTTGGCCGAGACGATCTCCCGCGGGAGTAACTCAGTTGGTAGAGTGTCTGCCTTCCAAGCAGAATGTCGCCGGTTCGAGCCCGGTCTCCCGCTCCTGAAAAAC
>JBBJOE010000382.1:0-2984 GCA_037721765.1 Thermomicrobiales bacterium | reverse complement strand
TGGTGCACTTCGCATTCGCGATGCACCGCTTCGGGTCGATCCGCACCCGCATCCCGCTCCGCGCTTCTCCCATCGAGTCCTCCCGCCCTCTCCACCCGACATCGCCCCGGCACCGACTACCGTCTACCGACGGACCCCTATTTTCCAACCCCTGACCCCTTCCGACTACCGTCTTCCGACTTCCGTCTTCGTCAGGTACGGACGGCGGGATTCGAACCCGCACGAGTCGCCTCTGCGGTGTTTAAGACCGCTGCGTCTGCCATTCCGCCACGTCCGCTTGGCCACGACCCGGTGAGGTCCACCGGGGCGACACCCAGTCATGCCCATCCGAACCCCTGGCCGCCGGGAATGCTACCCGAAAACGCGAAACGGACCCGGCTGGGTCCGTGGGTCAATCACCCTCATGTGTTGGATCGTTTGGAGCGGAAGACGGGATTCGAACCCGCGACCTTCTCCTTGGCAAGGAGATGCTCTACCACTGAGCCACTTCCGCGTGTTGGGGGAGTGTACCGACCCCGGTGCCCCCTCGTCAAGCCCGTCTGGGCGCCTCTGACGGGCGCCTCCGTAGGGCGGGACAGCGGGACGCCTCCCATCGCCACGTTCGCGTGTCCCCTTGCTCGGTGGCCCGACCGCCGGGACCGGATGCCGCCGACCGTACGATCGCTCGGTCGCCTGGCCCATCGCCGCTGCTTGGCGCCCCTGGCGGCACCGGTGCGTCGCGATCGTGCCCCGGCAGGGTCGCCCCGACCCAGCCGGGAGCGCCGGGCCAAGACCGCACGAGGCGTGTCCCCCGGGGACAGTTCGCGATTCTCCCCGGGATGCCGGTGCCCCCGTCCGATGGGGGCACCTTGAAGCATCCGGGGTCGTAGCCCGTTCGTGTATCGCCGATCAGGCCCGCACCACCCGGCAGGCGAAGCAGCCCCGGATCGCGAACCGGACATCGACGTGGGCGACGTCCGGCGAGCCCAGGAACCGTTCCACCGCCGCCTCGGCATCGGCCGTCCCGCCCAGCGCCCCGTCGATGATGTCGCCCCCCGCGTCGTAGGCTCGAAACGCCAGCGGCCCGTCGCCGAAGTAGCGCTCCGGGTCGTCTCCCCGCACCGGCAACGTGCCCCGGTCGATCGGCACCGTCCCCGGTTGGGCCAGCAGGAACACCGGCCCGAACTCCCTGTACGGGTTCGGACCCGCCCCCTCGAACGGTCCATAGCTCGCCAGGATCACCTCCTCGCCCGGCCGGGACCGCCGCAGCGCGTCCCGGCACGGGTCACCCCCCGTCGAGACGAACCGCCGCACCGGCTGCCCTTGCGCATCGAGCCCCTGTTCCCGTACCTGCGCCAGATACGCCTCCGGCAACGACAGGATCCGAATCCCTATATCCATCACGCGTTCTCCGATTGCTCGTTTCCCATGATCACGGTTCGATCCGCACACCCCGGGCGGCTTTCCTCCCGCGATCGGGACTCGTCCCAAGACTACCCGTGCCCACGAACCAGAACGACATGTTTGTTGCGGTCAGAGTCGACGAGAGTCCGAAAGGTGCCCTGGTGCCTCGGCCATCGCGGGTTGCGCCCCGAACGGACACCGAGACTCCCCGGCCGCGGAGATGTCGGTGTCGTGCCTGACCGGACCGCCACATGTCCTCGTGCGCCCGGTCCCCACCGCCCGTAGCACGGAGCGCGATCCCACGACCCATGCCCCCAAACTCTTACGTCTTACGCCTTACGTCCGCACCCGCCGCGCCGGGAACCGGTCCGGCGGGTGCGCGATCTGCTCCTGCGCCGCGACGAGCTGGATCTCCCGAGCCCCCCGCGCCGCCGTCTCCTCCAGCACCGCGAAGATCGAGGACGCCACCTTCGAGAGCGCGACCCCCAGATCTGCCTCACGGCTCAGGTGGGCCAGGAACAGCGCCGACACCGTGTCCCCGGCCCCGTTGACCGACACCGGCAAGAGCGGCGTTTCGACCAGCCAGGCCCCGTCCCCCGACACCGCCAGCATCTCCACCACGCCTTCCGGGGCGTCCTCCCGCACCAGGCTCGTCACCAGGACCACCCGCGGCCCCATCGCCCGCACCCGGTCGGCCGCCGCCAGGGCGCCGGCCAGCGTCGCCACCGTCCCTCCGGCCAGGAAGTCCAGCTCGAACTGGTTCGGGGTCACGACCTCCGCCGCCGGGGCCGCGTGGTCGCGGAAGAACTCCGGGATGCCGGGCCGCACGAAGACGCCCCGCCCGACATCGCCGATCACCGGGTCGCAGCAGTAGGTCGCCGCCGGGTTGGCCGCCCGCACCTGGGCCACCGCGTCGAGTACCACCCTGCCGATCGACTCGTCGCCGAGGTAGCCGCTCAGCACCGCGTCGCACGTCCCCAGCACGCCCCGCTCGGCGATCCCCTCGATCACGTCCGCGATCTGCTCGGCCGGCAACACCGGGCCGCGCCAGGCGCCGTAGCCCGTGTGGTTGCTGAAGTGGACCGTGTTTACCGGCCAGACCGTGTTCCCCAGCCGCTGGAGCGGGAAGGTCGCCGCGCTGTTCCCGACGTGCCCGTACGCGACCGACGACTGGATCGAGAGGACATTCATCGCTCGTGTCTTCCCCGGTTCTCCCGCGCGTTCGACCTCACCCCTCCTGGTCATGAGCGGTCCAGGATAGCCTACCGGTCCCGGCAGGCGACCGGGCCGAAGACATGTCTCGCGGCCCCGCCCGGTTGGGGTTCATGCTCCCCGGGACCCGGCGGATCGCGTGCCATACTGGCGCGTCGGGTCATGGAGGGCGATCACGTCGCAGACGCGACCAAGGGGGAGACGAGGATGGGTGAACGAGGCGGTCCGGGGATGGGGCAGGACGAGGGCCATTCGCCGATCACCGGCGCGCGAGACGGCATTCTGACCCTCCCCGATGCCCTGGTCGATGGCGACGGGCTCGCCGATCACCTCGCCCATCCCGACCTCCGCGTCGTCGACCTCCGCGGCTATGTCCGGACCACCGACCT
>JBBJOE010000381.1:0-2996 GCA_037721765.1 Thermomicrobiales bacterium | reverse complement strand
CCGTTGCGGACGGTGATGTGGCCGCAGACGTCGCAGAAGGGGGCGTCGCCCATCATGTTGGCCAGGTGGGCGTCCATCTGGTTGACCATCCCGGCCATCGGGGTCCCGGCGACGGCGCTGGCGGTCGTGGCCGTGCCGACGAGGCGGGACATGGTGCCCAGCGGCTCGTGGTGGCCGTGTCCATTGCCGTTCCCATTGCCGTTGGCGGACCCGTTGCCGTGGACGGCACCGTTGCCGTTCGGGGCCGGGGTCATGGCGGCGGTGGCGGGTGACGGGGTCGTGGCCGGGGCGGCCACGGCCGTCGCTGCCGGGCCGCCACCCGACCCGCCGACCTGGTTGGCCCCACCAGCCCCGCTGGTCTCGCCGGTCACGGGTCCCGCCTGGGCGGACCCGTGGGCGTCCCCGGGTCCCGGCGTCCCGGGGATCGACCCGACAGCCGTCCCGGCGATCGGTCCGGACTGGGCCATCACGGGTGACCCGGCGTCGGCCGGAGCGTCGGCCGGGGCGCCGGCAGCGGTGTCGACCGGCTCGGGCTGGACGTGGACCAGGTCGGTGCGGCCCTCGTACTCCAGGCCGAGGACCCGGAAGACGAAGTCGATGATCGAGGTGGCGGTCTTGATGTTGGGGTGGCCGCTGACCATCCCCTGCGGCTCGAAGCGGGTGAAGGTGAAGGTGTCGATGAACTCATCCAGGGGGACACCGTACTGGAGGCCCTTGGAGACGGCGATCGCGAAGCAGTTGATCATCGAGCGGAAGGCGGCGCCCTCCTTGTGCATGTCGATGAAGATCTCGCCCAGGGTGCCATCGGCGTACTCTCCCGTCCGGAGGTAGACCTTCTGGCCGGCGACGCGGGCCTCCTGGGTGAAGCCGTTGCGCTTCGACGGCAGGCGGCGGCGGTGGGCCTCGGAAGCGGCCTGGGAGGTGACGAGCGCCGGGGCGACGACCGGCCGGGTGGCCGGGATGATCTCCGGCATCGGCGCGACCGGCTCAGCGATCGGCGTCATCGCGGCGGCGATGGCCGGAGCCTCGGCGGCCTTCGCCGTCTCGGCGGCGGCCATCGCCTTGGCGACGGCGACCGCGACGGCCTCGTCGATCCGGGCCTGGATGGCTGCCTCGGCGGCGATCACGTCCTCGGCGTCGTCCTGGACGACGTCGCTCTTGGTCGAGAGGGGCTGGCTCAGCTTGGAGCCGTCCCGGTAGAGGGCGAGGGCCTTGATGCCGTGCTTCCAGCTCTGGAGGTAGGCGTCCTCGATGTCGGCGGCGGTGGCCTCGTGGGGCATGTTGAGGGTCTTGGAGATGGCGCCGGAGAGGAAGCTCTGGGCGGAGGCCATCATGCCGATGTGGCCCATCGCCGAGATGTAGCGCTGGCCCTTGGCGCCGCAGCGGTTGGCGCAGTCGAAGACCGGCAGGTGCTCGTCGCGCAGGTGCGGGGCGCCCTCGATCGTCATCGTGCCGCAGATGTGCTCGTTGGCCTCGGCGATCTGCTTGCGGCTGAAGCCGAGGGCGGCCAGCAGGTCGAAGCCGGGGGCGGAGGCGGTGGCCATGTCGATGCCGACCCGGGCCAGGGCGGCCTCGCCGAGGGACCAGGCATTGAAGGCGAAGCCCAGCTCGAAGGTGCCGGGCAGGGTCCGCTCGACCGCGTCGAGGTCCCCGGCGCTGAAGCCGCGCTCGGCCAGGCTGTGGCGGTTGATGTGGGGGGCGCCTTCCAAGGAGAGGGTGCCCAGGACATAGGTCAGGATCGCCTTGCGCTGCCCGGCGTCGTAGCCGAGGTTGCGGAGGGCGGGGTCGAGGCTTTGGTTGGCGATCTTGAAGTAGCCGCCGCCGGCCAGCTTCTTGAACTTCACCAGGGCGAAGTCGGGTTCGACGCCGGTGGTGTCGCAGTCCATCAGCAGGCCGATGGTGCCGGTCGGGGCGAGTAGGGTCGTCTGGGCGTTCCGATAGCCGTGGCGTTCTCCCCCGTCGAGGGCGACGTCCCAGGCCCGGCGGGCGGCGGCCAGGATCTCGGCCGGGGCCTCGGCCTCGCGGATGCCCATTGGGAGGATCGCCAGGTCCTCGTACTCGGCCGGGGCGGCGTCGTGGGCGGCGCGGCGGTGGTTGCGGATGACGCGGAGCATGTCGTCGCGGTTGGCGGCGAAGCCGGGGAAGGGGCCGAGGTGGGCGGCCATCTCGGCGCTGGCGGCGTAGCTCTCGCCGGTCATCAGGGCGGTGACGGCGCCGGTGTAGGCGCGGGCGGCGTCGGAGTCGTAGGGCAGGCCGAGGCGCATCAGCACGGAGCCGATGTTGGCGTAGCCGAGGCCCAGGGTGCGGTAGTCGTAGGAGCGGCGGGCGATGTCCTCGCTGGGGAACTGGGCCATCAGGACGCTGATCTCGAGGACGATCGTCCACAGCCTGGCCGCGTGGCGGAAGCCATCGACGTCGAAGGCGTTGGTCTCGGTGTCCATGAACATCAGCAGGTTCAGGCTGGCCAGGTTGCAGGCGGTGTTGTCGAGGAAGAGGTACTCCGAGCAGGGGTTGGAGGCGTTGATCCGGCCGGCGGCGGGGCAGGTGTGCCAGGCGTTGATGGTGGTGTCGAACTGGACGCCGGGGTCGGCACACTGCCAGGCCGCGTCGGCGATCCGGTCCCAGAGGTCGCGAGCCCGGACGGTGCGGTGGACGGTGCCGTCGGTGCGGCGGATCAGGTCCCAGGTAGCGTCGGCCTCGACGGCCGCGATGAAGCTGTCCGGGACGCGGACGGAGTTGTTGCTGTTCTGGCCGGAGACGGTGGCGTAGGCGTCGCCGTTGTAGTCGCTGGGGTAGCCGGCGGCGATCAGGGCGGCGACCTTCTTCTCCTCGTTGGCCTTCCAGGAGACGAATCCCTCGATGTCGGGGTGGTCCAGGTCGAGGACGACCATCTTGGCGGCGCGGCGGGTGGTGCCGCCGCTCTTGATGGCGCCGGCGGCGCGGTCGCCGACCTTGAGGAAGCTCATCAGGCCGGAGGAGGTGCCGCCGCCGGAGAG
>JBBJOE010000065.1:0-11364 GCA_037721765.1 Thermomicrobiales bacterium | reverse complement strand
GCAGGATCTGGACATTGCCATAGGCCGCGTCCACGTCCCGCAGGCTCAACACGGGAACGTCCTCCGGAGCCAGACCGGTGTGGTCAGCGACCAAAGTACGCCTCCATCACGTGGGGATCGGCCCGGACCTCGGCCGGCGTGCCGTGGGCGATCACCTCACCATGGTCGAGGACGAAGAGGTCATGGCAGATCTCCATCATGATCTTCATCTCGTGGTCGGTCACGACCACCGTCATCCCCCCGTCCAACCATCGTTCGACCTGTTCGAGTAACCTGCGCTCCATCACCGGGTTCACCCCGGCGAATGGCTCGTCCAGCATCACCAGGGTGGGGTCGGTCATCATCAGGCGAACGAACTCGACCAGTTTCTGCTGGCCATAGGAGAGGTTGGCCGCGTACTCGTCCCGCATGTGACGGAGGGCGACCAGGTCGAGCAGCGTGTCGGCCCGCTCCCGGTTCTCTGACCGGGAGCCGCGGCCGACGACGATCAGATTCTCGAAGACCGACATCTGGCCGAACAATCGCGTGAGTTGAAACGTCCGGCCGATCCCCAGCCGGTTGACGTGGTCCGGCGCCGCGCGGGCGATGTCGGCCCCACGAAACCGGATCCTGCCGCTGTCGGCCGAGGTCACTCCCGTGACCGCGTTGAACAGCGTCGATTTGCCGGACCCATTCGGCCCGATCACGCCGGTCACGCGCCCGGGAGCAATGGCCATCGACACGTCGGTCAGCGCGTGCAGACCGCCGAATCGCTTCGAGACGGAGTCGATCTCCAGGATCGGCACGGTCACTTCCGGAGAACTGCCGGAGGAGCTCATAACCGTCGGCTCCGGGGCAACCAGCCCACCCGCTGGAGCAGGGCGACGAATCCGCCGGGCATGAAGAGGACCACCAGCACGATCAGACCGCCGAAGATGATCTGGTAGGCGTTCGGGTCCCGGGACCAGACTTCCTCCGAAACGAGGGTCAGGACCACCGCTCCCAGGATCGGGCCGATGACCGTTCCCTGGCCGCCGAGCATCGAGGTGGCGATCGCCCGGATGCTCCAGATCACCGCGAAGAACGCCGGCGGGTCGATGTAGCCCGTGTGGCGGGCATAGATCGCCCCCGCCGCGCCGGGGAAGAAGGAGCTGAGGACGAAGGCGCCGAGCTTGTGCGCGGTCGTGTTGATCCCCATCGCCCGGGCGGCGCCCTCATCGTCCCGGATCGCCAGGAGCCGCAACCCGAAGCGGGAGGTCGCCACGGCGTAGGAGACCACGGCGACCACCACCGCCAGCACCAGCATCGCGTAGTAGTTGGTCAGTCGCTCGCTCCGCTCGTACAGGATCGGCAGGAAGACCCCAGAGCCGCCAAAGGTGACCGAATCCCATGCCGTGACGATGATGCTGGCGAGTTCGGTCAGCCCGAGCATGGCCACGGCGAAGTACGGACCACGCAATCGGAGCGTCGGGTAGCCGATCACCGCGGCGACCAGGGCCGTCGCCAGCCCACCCGCCAGCACGGCCACGTACCAGGTCGCCGCACCGTGGTAGATCAGGAGTCCGCCGACGTACGCACCGATACCGAAGAACCCGGCATGCCCGAACGAGACATAGCCGGTGAAGCCAGAGATGAGATTCCAACTCGATGCCAGGCAGATCGTCAGCAACACCGTGATCGCCAGTGAGACCGTGTAGTCGTTGGCATTCATGGGCAGGAACGCCATCGCCACGACCGCCACGGCGAGCAGGACACCGTAGATCGCGCCGGTGTGTCGCTCCCATGCGGGCAGGGGCCGGGTGACGACGCGGGGCGTGCCTGCCTCCCGTTGGCCGTCGCCGGCGGGCGGTAACGGCGTCTCGACGACCGCGTCGCCGCCCGGTGACACCCGACCGCCAGAGGACCGGGCGGGCACCCGGCCCGGCACCCTGGGCGATGACGAACCAGAGTACCCCACGCTCACTCTTTGACCCCGAAGAACCCACTCGGCCGGAGCAACAGGACGAGGACCAGCGCGGCGTACGAGACGCCCTGGGCGATCTGGGTATCCGTCCAATACGCCGCCAGGGTCTCCCCGACCCCGAGGACCAGCGCCCCGGCGAACGCGCCGCCGAAGGAGCCCAGGCCCCCCAGAACGATGATCGCGAAGGCCTTGCCGATGAACATCCGCCCCATCTCGGGGTAGATCGAGAAGATCATCGCCACGAGCGACCCGGCGATCGCCGCGAGCGCCGCGCCGAGGGCGAAGGTCATCAGGCGCACCTGACGGACATCGACCCCGCAGACCTCGGCCACGTCGGGCTGCTGGCTGGTGGCCCGGATCGCCTTCCCGAACCGCGATCGCTGCAAGAACAGGTAGACCAACCCGGTCACCGCCAGGGCGACGACGAAGGCCAGCAGCCGGGAACGGGACAACGACAGCTCACCGATCCCCCATGAACCAGAGAGAAAGGGCACCGACCGGAAGTTGGCGGTGAAGCGATTGAGGGCGATCCCCTGCAAGAGGGTCGAGAGCCCGAACGTCAGCAGCAACGACGACAGCAACGGCTGACCTACCACCCGCTCGATCAGGAATTGTTGGAACAGGAGCCCGAGCCCGAAGAGCAGCACGGCCGAGATCGGCAACGTGATCAGCGGGTTGATGCCCCAGCCGTCATAGAGGGCGAAGGTGACGTAGGCGCCGAGCATCATCAATTCGCCATGGGCGAGATTGATGATGCGCATGACGCCGAAGATCGTGTTCAGCCCGGCGGCGAAGATCGCGTACACGCCGCCGAGCAGCAAACCGCTGATGATGACCTGGAGGATATCCATCGTCAGGTGCCCGGGGCGGGGACCGCCCCGCCCCGTCCGCCGTCGGACGGCGTAGCCTGATCAACGGTGCACCGCCCGTCGCGGGCCATACGGCACCTTGCCGCCCGGATGACGGGTAGTCTCACGGGATCGTTCGACATGTGTCTCCCCAACCGGCTCTGGTCCCAGCTCGCCGGGACGGTCCCTAGCGCTGGTCCCATGGCGGGGTCGGCAGCATGATCTGACCGGTCGCGAGGTCCTCCGGGGCGACGATCACCTTTGCCCCACCCTGCCACTGCACCGTCAACGGAATGTGCCCGACCTGCTGGCCGGTCTCGTCCACCCGGTACTCGCCGGGCAGGATGGTCGGCATCACCAGGGTGCGAAGCTGCTCGGTGATCGCCTCCGTGTCGAGGGAGCCAGCGGCGTTGACCGCGGCTTCCAGGATCTGGCAGCCCGCGTAGCCCGTCGCGGCGTGGTAGTCCGGGTCTCGGTCGTGCATCTGCTGGTAGGCGGACAAGAATTCGGCATTTCCAGGCGTCTCGACCTCGGCCTCCCACATCGAGGGCCCAAGCACATAATCCGCGTCCGGTCCCAAGTTCTCGACGAACTCGGGCTGCGCGGCGCCGACCGAGAACGCGTACAACCGGGGATTGACGCCCAGTTCCTTCGCCTGGCGGACGATCAACACCGAATCCGGCAGGTAGCTGCCGCCGATCAGCATGTCGGGGTCTTCGTCCCGGATGCGCGTCAGCACGGACGAGACATCGGTCGCTTCCTGCGGGTAGATCTCGTTGACGACGACCTCGATCCCGCCCTCCTCGCAATAGGCCGCCGCACCATCGGCGGTCGACTGGGGGAAAAGGGCGTCCTCGTGCATGATCGCCGCCGTCGCGTAGCCCTGCGCCGAGGCGACGGACTGGATGATGTCGCGGAAGTAATCCTGGGCGATAGAGTAGACGCCGAAGACGTAGCGAAAGCCGCGATCCCAGATCTCGCCGGCCGATGCCCCGGCCACCAGGAGCGGCTGCCGCGCGGGCTCGGTGACCTGGGCGACCGCTTGGGTGACTCCCGAGGCATACGGCCCCAGGATCAAGTCCACCTGGTCCTCGTCGAGCAGGCGCTGGTAGAGCCGGGCACCGGTCGCGGGGTCGGACTGGTCGTCGTAGATCACCATCCGGACGGGGCGACCGAGCACGCCGCCGCTCTGGTTCTTCTGCGCTTCCCAGAGCAGATAGGCCTCCTGCTGGTACAGGCCAGTCCGCCCGTTGGAACCCGTCGTCGAGACCGAGGCGCCGATCAGGATCGGTTCTCCCGAGGGGGGCGGCGCGGCAGGGGACGCGGCCGGAGAGGCCGCGGGCGACCCGTCCTGGGCGGAAGCGATATCGGTGCGCATCAGCGCGGCGGCAAACGAGACGGATACGCCGAGCGCGGACGCCCGCCGCATCGCCTCCCGGCGAGAGAGGCGTCCTGTCAGCGTTGACTCCACGAGCTGTCGGGCGATGGCATCCTCATGACGCGTCATGGCCTACTCCGTTCCAATCGTCACGCCCGGCCCGGGGCCGGAACGAACTCCCATGTTCGATGATGGCGCTCCCGGCCATCGGACCCGCCGTGACGGGCACACTTCCTTGAGAAGTGACGGTAGGAATACCAGGTCGGGCGCAAACTCGCAACTGGCAGATGCGATCGAGCCCAAGGCACCGCGGGTCCCATCACGGCTCGATTCAGGCCATCGCTCGTACCGCCCCCGCCACATCGTTCGGGTCGAGCGCCGCATGGGTGCCCGCTTCGATCAGGTCCGTGTGCATGAGTCCAGAGCCGGTCGAGAAGATCACCACCTCGTCGTCCCGACCCAGGACCCCCTGCCGGAGCAGGTCGCGGGCGGCCACCATCGCCGCGCCCGCCTCTGGAGCGACGAAGAGTCCCTCCTCCCGGGCAGCCAGGGCCATGCCGTCGAGCAGGGCCGCGTCGGAGACCGTGATCGCCTCGCCGCCGCTCTGCCGCACCGCGTCGAGGATCAGATAGTCTCCGATCGCCACCGGCACGCGCATGCCCGGCGCGACCGTTTTCGCACCCTCCCACGGAGGCGCGTGCCGCTCTCCGGCGGCGAACGCCTTCGCGATCGGGGCGCACCCCTCCGCCTGGACGACGATCATCTTCGGTCGTTCCGGCCCGATCCGGCCCATCGCTTCGAGTTCCTCGAATGCCTTCCACATCCCGACGATGCCGGTACCGCCGCCGGTCGGGTAGATGATGGCGTCCGGCACCCGCCAGCCGAGTTGCTCGGCCAGTTCCAGGCCCATCGTCTTCTTCCCCTCGGCCCGGTACGGCTCCTTCAAGGTCGAAAGGTCGCACCAGCCGTGGGCCGCGGCACCCGCCCGAATCAGTGCCCCGCAGTCGTTGATCAAACCATCGACCAGGAACACCCGGGCCCCGAACGCCAGGCATTCCGCCTTCATCACGGCCGGCGCATCGGCCGGCATCGCCACCACCGCCGGGATGCCGGCCCGGGCGGCATATGCCGCCATCGCCGCCGCCGCGTTCCCCGCCGACGGCAGTGCCACGGCGGTAGCCCCCAACTCTTTGGCCCGGGACACCGCCATCCCCAGGCCCCGCGCCTTGAAGCTGCCGGTGGGGTTCAGCCCCTCTTCCTTGATCGTCAGACGCCTGAAGCCAAACGAGGCGGCGAGACGAGGCACCTCCAGGAGCGGTGTCCCGCCTTCCCCCAGTGTCAAGGCATGCGCGGGGTCCCGGACTGGCAGGATCTCGTGATACCGCCAGAGGTCCCAGGGGCGGGCGGCCAGGGCCGCGTCGGTCATCGCGTTGGCGGCAGCCGCGAGATCGTATCGGGCGAAGAGGACCTTACCGCAGGCCGGACAGGTCGTCATGATCTGGTCGGCCGGGTACCGCTCACCGCACATCGAACATTCCAAGTCAGCCAGGTAGCTATACCGGCTCATCGTCCCCTCCCGCGTCGGCGCGGACATCGATCACCACCGCCAGGGTAGCGTTGTTCCCGTATCCCTGCCGGTTCCACCTGGGCCGATCGGGTTGGACTTCGCCGGTCGCCGCCGTGGCCCGGGCCCGGATGACGTGCCGCCCCTCCTCGGCCGGTTCCCACCCATGGGACCAGGGGCGCCAGGCCCAAACCCCGACCGGCTCGCCGAGGTCGGCCGGTCGCCACACGTCGCCCCCGTCCGTGCTCACCTCGACCGATGTCACGGCCTCCCCTCCCGCCCAGGCCCAACCGCGGATGGTCCGGGCGCCGGGCGCGACCTCGGAACCGGGCACCGGATCGGTGACCAGCGCTCGGACCTTCCCCGTCGAGACGGGCTCCGGCGGACCGTCCTCCCACTCATAGACGTAGGACCGGACCTGGTACGGTCCATCGAACGGCGCTTCGCGGACCTCGATCCGGTCCAGCCACTTCACCGACGCCATCCCGTACCACCCCGGGACGACCAGCCGGAGGGGGGCACCATGGCTGATCGTCAGCGGCTCGCCGTTCATCATCGTCGCGATCAAGGCCGGCGTCGCCGGGTCCATCGCCCGGTCGATGTCGAGCGAGCGCCCGAAGTGGACCGTCTCGCCGCCCTTGTACGGTCCCCGATCGGCACCGGTGAAGGCGACCTCGACGGCGGCCGATGATGGCTCGGCCATCGCCAGGACTGCCGTGAGGGGCACGCCGGTCCAGCGGGCGGTCCCGACGGCGGTCCCGGCCCATGGCTCTCCGACGGGCAGGGGCCGCATGCCGACCCGACCGTTGCCGGCGCACTCCATCGTCACCGGTAGCGTCACGCTGGGCATCGCCGCGAGGTCCGCTACGTCGAGCCGCAGCGGGTTGCCGACGGCGCCACCGACCGATAGCGTGCCGTCGTGTTCCGGTATGGGGAAGTTGCTCCGGACATAGTGGGACGCGACCGGCGTGATCGGCTCACCGAACGCCGCATACGGCGTCTCGGCATTTAGGGGTACAGATCGGACCACGACCAGATCAGGCGCGCGGTGATCCACGATTCGTCTCCCGGCTCGTGTCTCGATTGATCGATCGGGCCGGGCGTCATCTCGACCCGTGGCCAGCGGGCCCGGCTGTCTGGTTCAGACCACCTCGGTGGTCCGGGTCCGCTAGACCGGGCCACCATACCGCACCGCTCACGATCCGTCATCGTGCGCACCTCCGGTCCTCCCCGGCCTCGCGAGGACACCTGACGCCCGACACGGCGAAGGGCGAGGGGTCATACCCCCCGCCCTCCCCCATTCCCGTCTCGCGGCCCACCTTGCCCCGGACGACCGGGGCACCGTGCGTCAGGTCAGCTATCGTTCGAGTCCGGGTCGGCCTCGACGGCCGCGATGTCGGCGTCGTCGGGTGCGGCCTCGTCGTCGGTCCCGCCGTCCACCTCGACGGTGAGGTCGTCGTCGATGTCCTCGGCCCCGACCAGCGAGAACATGCCGTCCTCGTCGGCCGCGTCGGCCGGCGCCGCACCGGTGCCGTCGGGCACGAAGCCCTGGGCCATCAGTTCCTGGAGGTCCTCCGCGCTGGCGGACTCCAGGGCTTCCCGCTCACCCTCGCTCATCGCGGCGATGGTGACCTCATCGAGGACCGACAGGGCCTCGACCCGCTGGGCGCCGAACCCGGACCCGGCCGGGATCAGCTTGCCGATGATCACGTTCTCCTTCAAGCCCCGCAGGTGGTCGACCTTGCCGTTGATCGCGGCCTCGGTCAGCACGCGCGTCGTCTCCTGGAAGGAGGCCGCCGACAGGAACGAGTCGGTCTCCAGGCTGGCCTTGGTGATCCCCAGCAGGACCGGCATCGCCGTCGCCGGCTCGCCGCCCTGGGTCAGGATCGCCTCGTTGACCTGGTTCAGCTCGAAGCGGTCGATCCGCTCCTCCTGGAGGTAGTCGGAATCCCCCGGGTGGAGGATGCTGACCTTACGCAGCATCTGGCGGCACATCACCTCGATGTGCTTGTCGTTGGTGTTCACGCCCTGCGACCGGTAGACCTTCTGCACCTCGTCGATGACGTAGCGCTGGACCACTTCCCGGCCGAGGGTGATCAGGATCTGCTGGGGATCCTTCGCGCCGTCGGTCAACTGCTGGCCCGGCGTCACGGTCGCGCCGTCCTCGACCAGGATCTGGTAGGCGATCGGGACGGGATGCTCCTCCCGGTCCTCCCGCTCGTTCCGGACGTAGACCGTCCGGCCGTCCAGGATGAAGTGGCCGTCGATCTCCGAGTACATCGGCGATTCGTCGGCCCGGTGGGCAATGACGGTCTTGTCTTTGACCACCAGGGCGCCCGGGGCCAGGGCCGGCTCGGCGCCCGGCTCCAACGGGTAGGCCCGCGACTCCCGCTCCTGGCTGGTGATCACCAGTTGCCGGCCATTGTCGGTCTGCTCGATCGAGACGACCCCCTCCTTCTCGGCCAGGAGCGCGGCGCCCTTCGGGATGCGGGCCTCGAAGAGTTCCTCGACCCGCGGCAGACCGGTGGTGATGTCGGCCCGCGCCACACCGCCGGTGTGGAACGTCCGCATCGTGAGCTGGGTGCCCGGCTCGCCGATCGACTGGGCGGCGATGATCCCGACCGCCTCACCGAGCTTGACCAGCTCGCCGCTGGCCAGGTCCCGGCCGTAGCACTTCTGGCAAACGCCGTGGGTGGCCTCGCAGGCCATCACCGAGCGGAGGTGGACCTTCTCCACCCCGGCCTCCAGGATCTCGCTGACCAGGTCACGCCGGATACCGTCGTCCAGCGTCATCCGGTCGGTGATCTCCTCGTCGGTGCCGACGATGACCTCCCCGGTCTCCGGGTGGATCACCGGCCCGGCCGTGATCCGGCCGGCGATCCGGGCCCGGAACTCGTCGGAGGTCAGCGGCCGACCGCTGCTGTCGTGATTCTCGGACCAGATGCCCTGCTCGGTGCCGCAGTCCGCGATCGTGATCATCACGTCCTGGGCCACGTCGCAGAGTCGCCGGGTCAGGTAGCCGGAGTCGGCGGTCCGCAGGGCGGTGTCGGCCAGGCCCTTCCGGGCGCCGTGGGTCGAGAGGAAGTATTCGAGGACCGTCAGCCCCTCCCGGAAGTTGGAGCGGATCGGGATGTCGATGATCCTCCCCTCCGGGTCGAGGACCAGTCCCCGCATCCCGGCCATCTGGCTGATCTGGTTCATATTTCCCTTGGCCCCGGAGTCCGCCATCATGAAGACGGCGTTCTGGCCACCGAGGCTCTTCTCGACATCGTCCGAGATCTCGTCCCGGGCGCTGTTCCAGATCACCTCCAGCTCGCGGAGCCGCTCCTCCTCCGTCACCAGGCCGCGCTGGAACTGCTTCTCCAATTGCTCGGCCTGGGCGTCAGCGATCGCCAACCGGCCCGGCTTGGTCGCCGACATCGTCACGTCGGAGACCGCGAAGGTCATCCCTCCCTTGGTGGAGTACTCGAAGCCGACCTTCTTGATCTCGTTGACGACGTTGGCCGTCTTCAGCGGGTCGCGGAACAGCCGGTAGGCGTCAGCGACCACGCCGCGCAACTGCTTCCGGCCCAGGGTCTGGTTGTAGTAGGTCCCCATCTCCCGGGGCAGGGCGAGGTTGAAGATCGCCCGGCCGACGGTCGTCTCGATCCTGTCCTTCTTCCCGTCCTGGGTGTAGCGGTCGGTGAAGACCGTGATCGCCGCCTGGAGGTCGATGACCCCGCAGTCATAGGCGGTCTGCACTTCCTCCAGCGAGGAGAACAACTTGCCCCAACCGCGCGGCACGGTGCCGGCGACGGCGTCGGCCTCGTGGTCCCGCTCGCTGGTCATGTAGTAGCACCCCAGGACGATGTCCTGGGTCGGGGAGACGATCGGGTCACCGTTGCTCGGCGAGAGCAGATTGTTGATCGACAGCATCCGCGTCCGGGCCTCGTCCTGGGCGGCCCGGGACAGGGGGACGTGGACGGCCATCTGGTCGCCGTCGAAGTCGGCGTTGAAGGCCGAGCAGACGAGGGGGTGGATCTGGATCGCCGATCCCTCGATCAGGCGGACGCGGAACGCCTGGATGCCCAGGCGGTGCAGCGTGGGGGCCCGGTTGAGGAGGACGACGTAGTTCTCGATCACCTCTTCGAGGACTTCCCAGACCTGCGAGCTGACCCGCTCGACCAATCGCTTGGCGGACTTGATGTTGGGGGCGTGCCCCTTCTCCACCAGCCGGCGCATCACGAACGGCTTGAACAGCTCCAGCGCCATCCGCTTCGGCACGCCGCACTCGTCCAGGGCCAGATCCGGCCCGACGACGATCACCGACCGGCCAGAGTAGTCGACGCGCTTGCCGAGCAGGTTCTGGCGGAACCGGCCCTGCTTGCCCTTGAGCAGGTCGGACAGGCTCTTCAGCTTGTGCTTGCCGCTGCCGGACACGACGCGACCACGGCGGCCGTTGTCGATCAGGGCGTCGACGGCCTCCTGCAGCATCCGCTTCTCGTTCCGGACGATGATGTCCGGGGCGCCCAGATCCAGCAGCCGCTTCAGCCGGTTGTTCCGGTTGATGACGCGACGGTAGAGGTCGTTCAGGTCGCTGGTCGCGAAGCGGCCACCGTCGAGCTGGACCATCGGCCGCAGTTCGGGTGGGATGACCGGCAGGGCGGTGAAGATCATCCAGTGCGGCCGGTTACCGCTCTTGCGCAGCGCTTCGACCACGCGGAGGCGCTTGGTCGCCTTCTTCCGCTTGACGTCGGAGACGGCCTGCATCTCGATCCGGAGGTCCAGGGCGAGCTGGTCGAGATCCGTCTTTTTGGAAACGTACTCGTAGATCGCCTCGGCACCCATCCCGGCCTTGAAGACGCCAGAGGGCAGGAGGTCGTTAAGTTCCCTGTACTGCGTCTCGGTCAAGATCTGGAGTTCCTTCAGGTCCTCCAACTGCTTGACCAGCTCGTCGCGCTCCTTCGACTCTTCCTTGATCTGCTCGGCCAGGCGCTCGGCGATCTTCTTCCGCTTCTCGTCGGCCTCGTAGGTGAGTTGGTCGTGCTCGGCACCGGTGATGGCCTCGGTGCCCGTGGCCTCCCGGGTGGCCCCGGCCCGGATCGCCTCGACCTCGATCTCATAGCCCTCGTCCAGGGCGTCGAGCCGGTCCTGGTTGACGGCGGCATCGGCCTCGACGATGACCCGGCCGTGGAAGGTGATCGTCTCTGGTGCGGCCTGCTCCAACAGCCCACTCAGGCGGGTCTTGAGTTCGGTGTACTCCAGCTCCAGGGCGGCCAAGGTCGCCTCCTGGCCGGCGCGGATCGACTCGCCCAGGTTCCGGGCCCCCTCGCGGAGGTTACCGGTCTCCAGGCCGAAACGCTGATCGATCTGGTCGAGCTCGTGCTGGGCCTCGGTCCGGTACTCCTCGACGGTCTGCTCGTGCAGCTCGTTGATGTCCTCGACGGCGGTCCGCTTGGCGTCCTCATCGACGTTCGTCACCAGGTAGGACGCGAAGTAGATGATGCGCTCCAGGTTGCGCGGCGAGATGTCGAGCAGCAGGCCGAGGCGGCTCGGGGTGCCCTTGACGTACCAGATGTGGGTGACGGGGGCGGCCAACTCGATGTGGCCCATCCGCTCGCGGCGGACCTTGGAGCGGGTCACCTCGACGCCG
>JBBJOE010000380.1:0-3011 GCA_037721765.1 Thermomicrobiales bacterium | reverse complement strand
CTGGCCGGGACGGTGGCCGCGGCGGACGTCGGCCTGGTCTTCTTCCACGGCCGCGGCGGCTCGATCGGACGGGGCGGCGGGCCGACCAACACGGCCATCCTGGCCCAACCGGCGGGAACCGTCGGCGGTAGGATCAAGCTGACCGAGCAGGGCGAGGTGATCTCGGCCCGCTACTCGACCCCGGCCATCGCCCACCGGGAATTGGAACTGGTGACGGGCGCGGTGCTGGTCGCCAGCGCCGGCGCCGTACCCGGGCCCGACCCAGACCGGCTGCGGACATACCACGCGGCCATGGCTGTGATGTCCGACGCCTCCGCCCGGGCCTACCGGGAGCTGGTCTACGATGACCCGAGCTTCATCGCCTTCTTCCACGGCGCGACGCCGATCGAGGAAATCTCGCGCCACCAGCTTGGCTCCCGGCCGGCCCGCCGCACGGCGTCCGTCGCGATCGAGGACCTGCGGGCGATCCCCTGGGTCTTCTCCTGGACCCAGGCCCGTATCCTGTTGCCGGGCTGGTATGGCCTGGGGACGGCCCTGGTGGCGGGTCGGGACTCGGTCGGGATCGACCTCCTCCGGGAGATGGACGCGAACTGGCCCTTCTTCTCGGCCACGCTGGCGAACGCCGAGTTGGCCCTGGCCAAGGCCGACCGCGCGATCGCTGAGCGGTACGTGGCCCTGGTCGAATCCGAGGAGGTCCGCACCGCGGTCTGGGGCCGGATCACGGCCGAGTGGGACCTGACCGAGCGCCTGCTGCTCGACGTGACGGGCCAGGACCGGCTCCTCGACCGGGAGCCGGTCCTCCAGCGGTCCGTACGCCGCCGCAACCCCTACGTCGACCCCCTGAGCTTCATCCAGGTCGAGGTGCTACGCCGCCTCCGTCAGGAGGGGCCGACGGACGCCCTGCTCCGGACCGCGCTCGCGACGATCAACGGAATCGCGGGTGGGTTGAAGAACACGGGGTAGGCGATGACGGTTCGGAGGGACGTGAGGGGCTCACCGGCGCATACTGCCCTTCTGGGACTCTTCAACACCGAGCGTCAATCGTCGTTGGCCGTGACCTTGTCACCACACGGAGTGTCGCTCGGTCGGTCGTTGCGAACCAAGGGCACCTTGGTCGGGAGGGCTTCGTGATGCAACGGATCACTCAGATCATCGGCAGCAACTTCGGGCACCCCCGTGGCCCCGTGGGACGGTTCACTGCCCGCCTCATGCGGCAGGGTAATGCCTCACTCAACCTGTGGATGCTCGAACTGATCGACGTCGAGCCGGGAGACAGGGTCTTGGAGGTGGGCTTCGGCCCCGGTATCGTCCTGGTGGAACTCCTTACCAGGACCCCCGACGGCGTCGTGGTCGGGGTGGACGCTTCGGAGTTGATGGTCCGGCAGGCCCGTACTCGGCATGTCGCGGACATCTCGGCCGGTCGATTGGAGCTGCGCCAGGGTGATGCCGGGTCGTTGCCCGACGCCGACGCGTCCTTTGACATGGTCTGCGGCACGCACGTCATCTACTTTTGGCCCGACCCGGTCGGGACGGTGCGAGAACTCGGGCGTGTCCTGCGACCCGGCGGTACGCTGGCCCTCGCCTACCAGGAGCGCGACCGGATGCCACCACGGGCCGCGTCGGGCCTCAGCCAAGCCGGGGCGAGATTGTTCGGCCCCGGTGAGGTGGAACAGACCGTCCGCGCGGCCGGCTTTGTCGATGTCCGCGCGGAGTCACAATCCACTCCGGACGGCCCGGCTGGTTTTTGTGTCCTGGCGACGCGGTAGTCACACGGGTGACCGGTTAATCGGGAACGTGGTCGGGATTGACGTGACCGGAGAGCATCCGGGCAATTGTCACCGGAGAGATATTTCTCAAGCCGGGCGCATCGCGCGCAGCAATTCAGTATGTTCGGCGACATGTTCGATGGTGTAGGCGCAGAGGGCCAATACGGTCGGGTCGCCGTCGACGCCGGGTGCGTTCGGGAGGAACCGACTGTAGGGCTGACGCAGGTCATCGTCGGAGAACGTCGAGATGAGGGCCATCAGGTCCGCGTGGGTCCGTTCGGACGTGGCCATCACCACGCCGGGGGATACGCCGGCGGATGCGGCGTGGATCACCGCGTTGATCGCGTCGGTGTCGTCGGCCTCGTAGGTCGCCCGGTCGACGCCCAGGCTGTCGGGCAGGGGCGTTCCCCGCAGCAGGGCGATCTTCCACCTTTCCCAGGCGGCGACGTGCGCCAGGTGGTCGGCGACGGTCCACCCTCCAACGTCGTGAACCGTGTCGAGGTTGTCCGGCGGGACGGCGGCGGTCGCTGCTCTGAGCTCGTTGTAGCTAGCTTGCATCTTGGCCAGGAGGTCGGCTTTGTCGAGGGGTTGAGCGAGCGATTCGGCCATGGGTGTTCTCCTACCCCGCGTTGTTCAGTGTCACACCCGGCAGGGTTGCCGGGACGCCGCGCGGTGTTCCGCGAACATCAGACCGGACGCATCGCCAGCAGCATCGCGCAGTGTTCGACGAAGTGTTCCGCGGTGTTGCCGCACAGGCGCCAGAGGATCGGGTCGCCGGAATCGTTGCCGAAACCCGAGCCGGGTTCGTCCGGGAGGAAGTGGGGATAGGATTGGCGGAGGTCGTCGTCGGTCATCGTGGCGACCCGGGCCATCAGGTCGGCGTGGGTCTTCTCGAAATCGGCGATCGCCGCTTCGGCAGATTGGCCGGCGGAGGTGGCTCGGACGGCCGCGTTGATCGCGTCGATGTTCCCGGACTCGTAGGTCTCCCGGTCGATCCCCAGACCCTCGTGACGGGGCTGGCCGGAGAACAGGGCGAGCATCGACCGCTCCCAGGCGGCCAGGTGGGCGAGGTGATCGGCGACCGACCACCCCTCGGCGTCGTGCAGGGAACCGAGCTGGTCGGCCGGGATGCCGACGATGGCGGATTCAAGTTCGGAGTGGGCCGCGTCGATCCGGACGAGCAGGTCGGCCTTGTCGCGGGGCTGGTCGGTGGGGTCGGACATCGGGGACGCTCCATGTCGGAAG
>JBBJOE010000064.1:0-11394 GCA_037721765.1 Thermomicrobiales bacterium | reverse complement strand
TCGGCGATCGTCTTCTGGCCCTTCTCGTCGATGGCGGTCTGCTGGCTCATGGTCTGACGTCCTTTCAACATGCGCGGCGGCGCGTCTTGCCACCTCTCAGGGAGTTGTGCTCGCAATGCCTGTACCAGGGCCACGGACGAGCGGGGAGCGGGTGCTGATGTGACGCCCGGCAGTCCAGGCGTTGACATGTCCCGACCGATCCCGGCGGACATGACCGGTGATGGGGCCGCGAGGCGGCACTTCGACACTCACCGGGAGGCGGGGTCGATCACGTCCCGAACTGGTCTCGCTCGGGGTGGGGGAAGTGCGCCCGGCGGGCAATGGCCGTGCTGAGCAGGCCGGTACGCGGGGCGAAGAGGAACACCAGGGCGAAGGCTGCGGTCGCGACGAGGACGACGCTGGCGCCGGAGGCTACGCCCCTATAGTAGGAGACGTAGAGGCCGACGACGCCGCTGCCGGCCCCGATCCCGGCGGCGATGCCGACCATCACCGCGAGCCGCTCGGTCAGCAGGCGGGCGGTGGCGGCCGGGGTCACCAGCATCGCCAAGACCAAGACGTTGCCCACGGTTTGGATCGAGATGACGATCGACAGGGAGAGGACCACCAAGAACATCTGGTCCACTCGCCATGTCCGGACGCCGCTGGCCTCGGCGAAGGTGCGGTCGAAGGCGAGGGCGACCAGTTCCCGGCGCAGCAGCCAAACGACCGTCATGACGACGGCGCCGACCGACGCCGTCAACCAGAGGTCGGTGGTGGAAACCCCCAAGATGGAGCCGAAGAGGAAGCTTGAGAGATCGCGGGTGTAGGAGGGCCGGGCCGAGATCAGGACGATGCCGAGAGCAAAGGCGCCAGCGAAGAGGACGCCGATCGCGGTGTCGTTGGTCAGCCGCTCGTGGTGGCCGATGGCCCCGATCCCGAGCGATACGACCAGGGCGGCGACCACCGCCCCGATCAGGACGTTGATATCGAACAGGAAGGCGACGACCACCCCGGGGAAGACCGCGTGGGCCAGGGCGTCCCCCAGAAACGCGTAGCCGCGCAGGACGACGAACGTGCCCACGGTGCCACAGGTGATCCCGACCAGTGCGATGGCAAGGAATGCGTGCCGCATGAAGGTGCGGTCCCAGGGGTCGGCGAGCCAGCTGAGCACATCTGTCATCGGGGCTCGCGCCCGGCGATCGCGGGCGAGGGGCGCCGGCCGGCCGGCGCGACGTCGGACCGGGTCGCGGGGGTGTCGCCGGTGCCGCTCGCGACGACCTTGGCCATGATCGCGGCGGCGGTGGCGGGATCATGGCCGGACGGGGCCGCGCCGAAGGCGAGTTGGAGGTTGGCGAGTGTGATCACGTCGTCGGGGTGTCCGTCGGCGATGACCCGGCGGCGGAGCAGGATGGCCCGGTCGGCGGCGCCCTTGGCCTGCTCCAGGTCATGGGTGGCGTAGATGATGGTCGCGCCACCCGCCCGCAGCTCGCGGAACAGGTCGAGCAAGACTCCCTGGGTCGGGGCGTCGATGCCGACGAACGGTTCGTCGAGCAGCAGGTGATCTCCACCCTGGACCAGGGCCCGGGCGAGGAAGACGCGCTGCTGCTGGCCACCGGAGAGACGACCGATCTGGACCCCGGCGCGATCGCTCAGGCCGACGCGGTCGAGGGCGGTCAGGGCGACCGTACGGTCCGCCGCGGAGTAGGGGCGAAACCGGCTGGTCCGTTGGGCCAGACCCATCAACACGACATCGAGGGTGGCGATCGGGAACGTCCAGGCCGCGTCTCCCCGTTGGGGAACGTAGGTGACGCGGGAACTCCGCTCCCGCCGGTTGGACGTGCCCGACACCGTGACGGTGCCGTGGGACGGCGTCAGGACGCCGGCGAGGACGCGCAGCAGAGTGCTCTTGCCGGCACCGTTGGGACCGACCAGGCTAACGATCTCGCCAGCCCCGATGTCGAGTTCGATATCGTCGAGGGCGGACCGGTCGCCGAAGTGGACCGACAAGCCGCGGGTCGAGAACGCCGGTGGTCGAACCGGCGTGCCGCTCCCGATCACCGATTGTGCCCCCTCGGTGAGGTCAGGCACGGGCGCGGCCTATCCCGTACGCCGGTCGTCGTGGCCGGTTCCCACGGTCGATGGATTGGCCGGGAGCAGCGGAGACATGCCGTCTCCCCGCGATGCGGCCGCGATCATCGACCCGGCGAGGCACGGCCATCAGGGAGGACAGGGCGGCAGACATGGTCATAGTCATCATGCTCCGGGAGCGTTGGCGGGGTCGCGACGTGGGCCGGGAGAGGTGACCGACCGGGGCCCGGGTCCCCGAAGAGGAGCAATGATACCATGTCTCAATTTGGCCGTCGTCGAGGGCGCACCCCCGCGACCCTGACCAGGTGGCCGCTCAGGCGGTCGGTTGGCAGGATGGACAGACGCCAATGAGCTGGAGCACATGGCTTTGGATGGCAAAATGTGTCGTGCGGGTCAGTTCGGCGACCAGATGATCGACGGGGCAGGCGGTGAACGGGACAGCCGCGCCACAGCCCGAGCAGACCAGGTGATGCCGGTGACCGGGCAACCCGACGACGTAGGCCGAGTTCCCCTCGGCGACGACGACGCGGGTCAGGATATCGAGAGCGCCCAAGATCTCCAGCGTCCGGTAGACCGTGGCCCGGCCCAAGCCGGGGTCGGCCCGGTGGACGGCCGCCAGGAGGTGTTCCGGCGTGAAAGGGCGCGACTGGTCGAGGATGATTTTGATAATGGTGCGGCGGGGCCGGGTCGAGCGGTACCCCGCACCCTGCAGGACGTGCTCGATAGCGGCGACATCTGGCCGGTCGGGCCGCTCCACCGCCGGGTACCGCGGCTGGCCAGGAGGCGATGAGACAGACATCGTAGGAGTGTAGCACCCAGTCCGGGCGACACGATCCGCCCCGGCGACCGATGGGCGGCCGTGTGTCGTCGATGGCGCGGGCGTGGCGTGATGTTCGGACCGCTGCGCCACCGTGATCGACACCATTGCACATGGGACACATTCCGGCGACCAGCTCGCTCGATATCCCGGTTGAATCGGACCGGATCACGGCGTCAGGCGATTGGCCCGGTGCGTTGTGGATCGGGGCTCTGCCCGTATCGAACCCAATGGGATATGGGCCGGCCCAGCAATCGATCCCATCACGGCGAGGTCACGTCACGACGGGGTGGTGACGGGGCGAGGTGGCGCGATGGCGGGGCGGCCCGGGACAACGCGCGTGCGACAATGAACGGACAAGATGGGTGCGGCGGGCATGGTGTCGGGAGCGGCGGATGGTCATGGTCACGGCGATGCGGGATCGGGTCCGGGGGCGATGCGGACGGAAGGGACCGTCGATGACGGGGCGACCGGAAACCGAACGGGTCCGCATCGTCGCGGGAGGCGAAGCGCCCGACCACCCGCGGCGCGACGCCGGTAGCGGGGGATGGGTGCACGGGGAATCCCGCTCCGATTCTCCGGGGCGAGACATCGCGGTGCCGAAACGCCGTGGTCACGCTAGCAAGGGTGCCGGCGTCGTCGTTGGGCTGGTGGCCACGTTGGTCATGCTCGGGGGCGGCTTCTTGGGACCCGCGGGGTCGGTCGATGCCCAATCCATCGGGGAGGTGTCGTGGGACCGCCTCGACGTGACCATCGATGTCGAGGACGATGGCCAGTTTGCCGTGACGGAGCGTCAGGTTATCCAGTTCGTCGATGGTCCCTTCCGGACCGCCTTCGCCGAGTTGCCGTTGGACCGGGCGGAGAGCATCGAGAACGTCCGGGTCAGCGAAGATCGTGATGGGGAGACGATCGCCTACGAGCAAGTCAACTCGTCACGGCTGTCACGGGACCGGGCCGAGGAGTTCGCCGTCTCGGTGACCAACGGTAACGTCCTGGTGGAATGGACCTACCCTCCGACCAGCGACGACACCCGCTCGTTCGTGCTGGAGTACGACGTGACCGGTAGCCTGCGGTCCTACCCCGGCGAGGACCCGGCGAACCAGCAGGTCTGGTGGGTCGCCGTGTCGGAGGAGGTGACCGCGGTCGGGCCGGTCCGGGAAGCGTCGTTGACCGTATCGCTGCCGGAGGCCGTGCCGCTCGATCAAGTGGTGATCGGGCCGGGTGAGTCGGTCGCCCCGGCCGACTACACCGAGGACGGCCGGACCTTCACCTGGACCGCAAGGGACCTCGGGGCCGGGAACTCGTTCGAGGGTCGTATCCAGGTGCCGCCGGTGGTGGCTGGATATGACCCGCCCGCCTGGCAGCGGGCCGACGACGAACGGCGCGCGAGTGAGGCAGAGCGGGAGGAACGGGGGGCGGTCCTCAATCTCGGATTCATCGGTCTGGGACTGTTGCTAAGCGTCGGTGGAGGGCTGGGTATCTTCGGTTGGTGGTATGTCCGCGGCCGGGATCCCCACTCTGGCCTGGTGGCCGACTACCTGCCGGAGCCGCCGAGTTCGCTCTCGCCGGGGGCGGCCGGGACATTGCTGGACGAGGAGGCCGACGAGGAAGACATCGTCGCCACGGTGGTCGACCTCGGGCACCGGGGCGTGATCTCGATCACCGAGGAGGCCCCGAAGGGGTCGGTGTTCGGGGCGAGCCGGGACTTCCTCCTGACGCTGCGGACACCAGATGCCGAGATGCGGCCTCTCGAGCGGACCCTGGTGGCGACCCTGTTCGGGGCGGGCGCGGCGGCCGGCGCGGTGACGGAGATGAGCGAGGCGAAGGCCGCCTTCGACGCGACCAAACCGGCGATCAGGGCCGACCTCTATGCCGAGTTGGTCGAGGCAGGGCTGTTTCCCCGTTCACCGGAGGAGACGCGGGCGGCCTGGCGCCGCGGCGCGGGGATCGTGCTCGTGGTCGCCGTGGCGATCGGTCTCGTATCGATCGGCGCCTTCGGCGGTATTGCCCCGTTCGTCTGGTTCCCGGTGATCGTCTTCGGTGGTTTGGCCCTGGTCCTCCGCCGGTTGGCCGGGGCGATGCCCCGCAAGACGGCGGCGGGTGCGGAGGAGAAGGCCAAGTGGGCGGCCTTCCGGCGCTACCTGTCCTCCATCGAGCGGTACGAGGACCTGAACGAGGCGAAGGAGACGTTCGATCGCTACCTACCCTACGCGGTTGCCTTCGGCCTCGACCGGGAGTGGACCGCCAAGTTCGCCCAGGTCGACACGCCGATGCCCGCGTGGTTCGACACCGGCGGGGCGTTCCCGGACATCCTGATCGACCCGATGGCCGGTAGCGGCCGGGCCCGGCGGGGAGGATATCGCGGCAGCCGCGGCGGTGGTTGGGTGATCGGGGGCAGCCCGTTCGGCGGTGGCGCATGGGGCGGCTCGGCCGGCCGCGACTCCGGCGGCGACGGTGGGGGAATGCCCGGCTTCGACGTCCCCGACCTTCAGGACGCCAGTGACGCCACCGGGCGCAGCCTGAACTCCGGCAGCCAGGGTTTCTTCGATATGCTGAACACGGCGGCCGAGGCGTTCGGCGGCATGTCCTCCGGCGGTGGCCGCGGTGGCGGGGGCGGCTTCAGCGGTGGCGGGGGCTTCGGCGGTGGCGGCGGCGGCGGCGGCGGACGAGGGTTCGGATAGCACCGTCCGGGTCCGGCGGACGCCCGGCGCCCGGTGGCTCCCACCGTCACCATACGGGTTGGGAAGAGCCGCCGACGCTGGCCGGGCCAATTGTCGCGGGCGACGGTACTCCGAGCGACCGGCGCGGCACGATGACGAAATGCGATGGCTTTCCCCCGTTGGCTGGCCGTCGAGTCCCCTCGTGCCGGGCATCGTCAGGCGATGTGGTGCCGGACCTTGGCTCGACCCCGGACACGCCCGACGATAGATTATGCTTCCCGTACCGGAGTGGCCCCCGGACCGGACCGTGTCGGCTCGTCTCTCATCGATCGGTACTGTTCCCGGATGACCGCAACCGTGCCGCCCGAATTCGAGCGTGGCGAGACCACCTGCTCGTATCACCCTTCCGTCCTCACTCGTCTCCGTTGCTCCCGGTGTGGCAAGCCGATCTGCCCGCGCTGCGGGGTGCGGACCCCGATCGGTCTCCGCTGCCCGGACTGCGCCGGGGTACGTGGACTGCCAACCTACAGGACCGCGACCTCGACCCTGGCCCTCTCGGCGGTGACCGGTCTCGGGATCGCGGCGCTGGTAGGTTTGGTCTGGGGCTTCTTCCCCGATTGGGGCTTTTATTTCTCCCTGCTGCTCGGGTTCGGGGGCGTCGAGGCGATGGCGCGGATCAGCAACGGCAAGCGGGGAGCCGACCTGAAATTGGTCGCGATCGTGATGGTGTTGGCCGGCGTGGCGGTCAGCCGGGCGGTGATGGCCCAGCGCTACGGCGTATCGTGGGAGCAGGTCAACGCGCTCTCCGACGTCGTCTTCACGGAACGGGTGTTCGAGGAGTTCCGCCAGCCCGTGTCCGTGACCACGTTGCTCCGGTTGACGTTCGTGCCGGACCTGCTCTACGTCGGCATCGCCCTCGCCGTTGCCTGGGTCCGATTCCGCTGAGCGATGGGAGATCGTCCCATTCCGGCCGCTGACCCCCCGTCGTGGGACGGCAGCCGGGTGACGCGCGGCAGCATCGGCGTCTCTGCCGCGCTGTTGATGCTGGGGACGCTGGCCAGCCGGGTCCTCGGCCTGGGCCGGGAACTGGTGGCAGCGCACCAATTCGGCAGCGGCGACGCGATGGCCGCCTTCACCATCGCCGACAATGTCCAGACCCTGCTCTTCGACCTCGCGGTCAGCGGTGCCCTCCAGGCCGCGCTGATCCCCGTGTTGGCCCGGACGATGGGGGCGGGGCGGGGCCAGGTGCACCGGGCCGGAGGGGCGCTGCTGACGGTGGTCCTGCTCGTGACCGGGGCGGCGTCAGCGGCGGTGATCGTCTTCGCCCCGACGGTGGTGGCGACCATGACGACGGTCGGTGGAGACCAGACGCCGCGAGACCCGGCCACGGTGGCCCTGACCGTGGATCTCGTCCGGATCATGATGCCGGCGACGGTGTTGCTGGGCGCCGGGACGGTCGGGATGGCAATGCTGCACGCGGCCGGTCGGGTGGCCGCTCCGGCGTTCGGCATCGCGGCCCGCAACGCGGCCGTGGTCGCGGTGGTGCTCGTCGGTGGTCAGTCTCTGGGAGTGCGCGGCCTGGCGTGGGGAACGGTACTCGGGGCTTTCGCGTTGGCCCTGTTCCAGGTGCCACCACTCGTCCGGGCCGGCCTTCTACCGATCCCCAACTGGCGATTCGGCGAGCCGGCCCTGCGCGAGACGGGGCGGCTATACGTGCCGGTGTTCCTGGGCCTGCTGGTCACGGCGGCCGGGGCGGTGATTGACCGGAACCTGGCCTGGGGGGCCGGTGAACACGCCCTCGGTGCGATGCGCTACGCCACGACCCTGATCCAACTGATCTTGGGCCTGGTCGCGGCGGCCGTCGGGTTGGCTGCCCTTCCCCTGATGGCTCGGACCTTCGCCGCCCGGGATGAGGCGGCCTTCGCGGCGACGTTCGCCTCGGCACTGCGGGTGACCTGCATCTTGATCGTTCCCGCCACGCTCGGCCTAGCGGCGGTCTCGGTGCCGGTCGTGGATCTGCTGTTCCGGCACGGGGCGACCGGAGAGGACGGGGCGCGGTCGATCGTCGTCGCGACCTTGGCCTACCTGCCGGGGACGGCGTGCGCGGCGCTGGCCCAGTTGTTGACCATTGCCGCCTATGCCCGGGGAGATACGTGGCTGCCGGTGGGAACGGGGGTCGCGGCGACGGCCATCTCGGTGGTGGTCGCACTGGTGCTGGTCGGGCCGTTAGGAATGCTCGGGCTGGTCCTGGCGAATTCGACCCTGTTCACGGTCCAGGCCGCCCTGCTCTGGCGACTGCGGCGGCGCACCTTCCCCCATGGCATCGGGGACCTCGGCGGGACACCGGGCCGCTGCCTGGTCGCCGGGGTGGCCTGCGCGGTGACGGCCTGGGTCACGTGGCAGGCGATGGCTCGATCAGGTGCCGTCGACGGGGCGGGCCCGGCGGCGGAGATCGTCTTGGTCGCGGTCCCGGTAGCGGCCGGGGCGGTGATCTACGGCGCCATGCTGCGGCGATTCGGGCGAGACGACCTGGGGGCATTGGCCGGCCTGGTCCGGTGGGGATCGGGAACGTGACGACCTGGTTGGGCGGCTGGGTCGATCATGGCGGCTCAGGCAGAGGAGGTACGGTTCGGGGCTCTCGTCGCCCGGGCCCGGTCGATCGAGGCGGTGGCGAGGGGGTCGTCGGCGAGGTCGGCGAGGCGCCGGCCCGAATAGCTCTCGCCGAGGCGCTGGGCCTCGGCGGTGACATCGCGGAGCGGCAGGTCGTGGGCGCGGGCGATGGCGAGGCAGTCGTCGTATTCGGGGGCGGCGTCGATGACCCGGCCCTGCCAGGCGCGCAGTTTGACCCGGACATCGCCCCAGCGGGTGACGACGACCCGGAAGAGGCGGGCGGCCTTGGTCCGGTCGACCGTCGTGGCCCGGACGCCGAGGGTGGTGGTGTTGCGGACGATCAGGTCGGCCAGGGCCGGGCGGAGGGCCGCCGGGGCGAGGGCGGCGAGAGTGATGGCCGGGCGACCCTTCTTCATCTGGATGGGGGTCAGCCAGACATCGAGGGCTCCGGCGGCGAAGAGGCGCTCGGAGAGGAGTTCGTAGGCGCGGGGGTCCAGGTCGTCGATGTTGGCCTCGAGGACCACCTCGCCGTCGTCCTCCGATGACGAGGCGGCGGCTGCCTCCCCGACGTAGAGGCGGAGGGCGTTCGGCCAGGGCAGCTCGCGCTGGCCGAAGCCGTAGCCGACGCGGACCGGGGCGATGCTGGGTTGGCCGGGACGGGCGAGGGTCGTCAGGATGGCGGCGCCGGTGGGAGTCAGCAGTTCGCCGGGGGGCGTGTCGTGGGGCGGCAGGCGGGTGGTGAAGGGGGCACTGGCCCGGGCCAGCAGCTCGGCGGTCGCGGGGGCGGGAACGGGCAGCAGGCCGTGGGCGGCGCGGACGAAGCCGGACCCGACGGCGGGCGGCCCCGAGTAGATGGTCTCGACGCCCAGGGCGGCGAACCCGGCGCAGGCACCGCAGATATCGACGATGGCATCGACCCCGCCGACCTCATGGAAGTGGACGGAGTCGACTGGCACGGCATGGACGGCCGCTTCGGCCTCGGCCAGACGGGCGAAGACGGCCAGGGCCGACCGTGCGATGACGGGGTCGAGGGTCGAGCCGGCGATCAAAGCACGGATGGCGGCCCAGTCCCGGGAGGGTTGTTCGGCATCGAGGAGGACCGAGACCCGAGTCCCGTGGATGCCGTGCTGGGAGACCTCCTCGGCAACGACGCGGTATCCGTCGAGTGGAAGGTGGGCGAGGGCCGCCAGGATCGTGTCGAGCGGTACTCCGGCATCGATCAGGGCGCCCAGGACCATGTCGCCGCTGGCGCCGGAGAAGGGGTCAAGGTAGGCGATGCGCACGGGGTTTCGCTCCAGGTGAGGGCGGCGAATGCGGTGTTGATGCGTCGTGAGCGGTCCTGAGTGGTCTAGATCGCCCCGTTGCCGTCGTCGCGGACGTTCGTCACGGACGGGAGGCACATGTCAGATGCTGGGGCCCGTTGACCACCGGGGCCCGCGTCCCGTCCGCGGCGCGGCCATTCCGGGGAGCGGGTAGGATAGGCCATCGGACCGGTCGGACGTCTGGAGAGGGTGGACGGCTCATGGATGGAGCGGGGCGAATGGACAGGATTGCGGAAACCTCGGTGGTCGACGCCGTGGGGCCGGTCGAGGCCGTGCCGACGGCTGCCGGGTTCGGCGGGCAGTCGATGTCGGCGACGCTGCGGCGGGTGATGGTGAGGCGGCCGGCGGAGCCGACCGGGCCGGGGGACTGGGAGGCGTTCGGCTACCGTCACCCGATCGACGGCGGGACGACGGCCACGGAGCACGCGGCGTTCGTGGCGACGCTGCGAGGTGAGGGTGTCGAGGTGATCGAGGAGGCGGGCGATCCGGCCGGGGAACTGGACGCCATCTTTGCCTACGACCCGTCGCTGATGACGGATGCCGGGGCGGTCCTGCTGCGGATGGGCAAGCCCGAGCGGGGTGACGAGGTGGCGATGCACCACCGGACCTACGACCGGCTCGGCATCCCGATCGCCGGGCGGATCGAGGCGCCCGGAACGGTCGAAGGCGGGGACACGCTCTGGCTGGACGACCGGACGCTGGCGGTCGGGCGGGGCTACCGGACCAACGGGGCCGGGATCGCCCAACTCGGCCGCATCCTTGGCGAGCAGAGGATCGAGGTGATCGCGGTGGACCTGCCACATTGGCACGGTCCGGCGGAATGTCTTCATCTGATGTCGTTGATCAGCCCGGTCGCGGCCGACCTGGCGGTGGTCTACCCGTCGTTGCTGCCAGTGAGCTTCGTCGAACTGCTCGCCGAGCGGGGTTGGCGAACCGTCGAGGTGCCGGAGGCCGAGTTCGAGAGCTTGGGGTGCAACGTGCTGGCCCTGGCGCCGGGCGTCTGCCTGATGATCGAGGGCAACCCCGGCACTCGGGCCGGTCTGGAGGCGGCCGGGTGCAGGGTTCCGACCTACGCCGGCGACGAGATCTCCCACAACCGCGAGGGCGGCCCGACCTGCCTGACGCGGCCGCTGTTGCGGTCCGAGGGGGCATAGGCGGGCCCGGTCCAGGAGAGAACCGGCGTGGCGACCAAGCGGGTCACCCGGTCGTAGAGGCGTCGCGCCCCCCGACGCCCGGGGCATCGTGACATCGTCGGAGGCGCGTGGCGACCGGTCGAGGCACGAGCCGTCGGGGACCGGGCGGTGCGCCGGCATGATACGGCCGGTCACCACAAAACCGGGCGAGGAAGCCACTCGAGTGAGGTCCGTTGGCGAGGAGGCCGAGCGCCAGAGGTCCGTTGGGGCGGTGATCCGGGGCCGCGTCGACGACATCACCGGGGATCGAAGCCCAGGACACCGTCGGCCAGGGTGGCGCCGGGGGCGATCCGGATGCCATTGGTGAGGGTGTTGCCCGCGCCGACACGGGCGTTGGCCCCCACCACGGTGTCGTCGGAGAGGTCGCAGCCGGGACCGATCGTCACGCCGTCGCCGAGGATCGCCTGGGAGACGGTGGTGCCGTCGCCGAGGGTCACGCCGGACCAGAGGACGGCCCGGTCAATGGTGCATAGGCGGCCGATGACGCAGTCGGGGCCGATGCAGGCCGGGCCGATCAGGCGGGTACCCGAGCCGATGACCGTGCCGGGGCCGACGGTGACCGGGCCGAAGACGCGGACGCCGGGGAAGCGGTCCGGGGTGACCAGGTCGGGTTGGACCGAGGGCAGGGCGACCTGGCCGCGGAGGGCTTCGTCGTGGGCGGCGCGGTAGCGCTCGGGGGTGCCCAGGTCGCGCCAGAAGGCGTGGGTGCGGAAGCCGGCGACGGG
>JBBJOE010000063.1:0-11442 GCA_037721765.1 Thermomicrobiales bacterium | reverse complement strand
GACTCTCCGGCCGGGCTGTCCGGGCCCAGGACGGCGCGGCCGAGTTCCACTCCGCTTGGCCATACCAGATCCCGCCCGCCGGGCACTTCAACATGATTCCCGGCGTCACCAACGGCATCTTCTTGCCACCGAACATCTATGCCGACCTCGTCATCCAACCATTCGCCCTCTACTACTGGGCCAGCCAAGAATGGCTGCCCCTCATGGCGACCGAGTGGGGGTTCCAGGACGGCGACATTTTCCAGATCAAGCTGCGCCAGGGCGCCATGTGGAACGACGGCACTGAGTTCACCTCGGCCGATGTCTTGGCCACCTTCTGGTGTGCCCGGATCATGTCCAACACCATCTGGCGTTTCATCGACGAGATCGATGCGCCCGACGACTACACCGTCAACTTCCACATGTCGCAGCCCTCGACGGTGGTCGAGCGCTACGTGCTCCGCTTCAACGCCGTCGATGCCAAGACATACGGCCCCTGGGCCGAGCGGGCCGAGGCCTACTTCACGGGGGGCGGAACCGTCGCCACTCCCGAGGGCGCCCAGCTCCTCGAGGAGTTCACCCAGTTTAGGCCGGGGAACGTGGTCGCCAACGGCCCCTTCCAATTCGACGTCGACAGCATTACCAACGCCCAGTTGACCCTCTCCAAGAATGACACCGCCTGGAACGCCGACCAGGTGGCCTTCGACCGGATCGTTAACTTCAACGGCGAGACACCGGATATCACCCCGATCGTCTTGTCCGAGGACGTCGACTACGCCACCCAGGGATTCCCGCCCGCCTCCGAGCAGGAGTTCATAGCCAGCGGCATCCGGATCATCCGGCCGCCCGTCTACTCCGGCCCTGCCGTGTATTTCAATTACAACCGCCACGGGAACGTCTTTGGCGAGCCCCGCGTCCGCCAGGCCCTGGCGATGGCGATCGATCGCAATCAGAATGGGATCATCTCCCTGGGCGACTCGGGCAAATCCGTTCGGTACATGGCCGGGATGAGCGACAACCACGTCCCCAACTGGCTGACGGAGGCCGAATCGAGCGCCCTGAATACCTACGAGTACGATCCTGAGGGCGCCGCGACGATCCTCCAGGAGCTGGGCTGGACCAAGGATGGGGATGTCTACGTCGCGCCGGACGGGACCCGCGCCGAGTTCGAGATCTCCTTCCCGGCCGAGTTCGCCGACTGGTCGGCCTCCGGTCAGGACGTGGCCGAGCAATTGACCGCGTTCGGATTCGCCATCACGCCCCGTGCGGTGACGTTCACCCAACACCCGGTCGACGTGAACAAGGGCGACTTTGACCTGGCGATCCGGGCCTGGGGCTCTTCGTCGAACCCCCACCCCCACTTCTCTTATGTCCAGGCCTTCTTCACCCACAACACCCTCGCCGTCAACGACGGTGGCCTGGGGATGGGCTACGAGCTGACCCAGACGTTGGGCGACGGCACTGAAGTGGACCTCAGCCAGCTGACCCTCGACGCCGCCGACGGTCTCGATCCCGAGGCCCAGAAAGCGGACGTGGCCGTGATCGCCACGGCGTTCAACGAGTTGCTGCCGATCCTGCCGCTCTTCGAGCGCTATGGCAACAACGTCGCCCTGGAGGACGTCCGGGTCGAGGCCTGGCCGGCCGATGACGACCCGATCCTCCTCAACAGTCCCTACGCCGACGGGATCGTCACGATCTTGATGCTCACCGGGGCCCTGCAACCGGTGCAGGCCTGACGATTGCGAAGGTTAGTGCCGGGTGCCGCGCGAGTGGCAACCCGGCACTGGATCTAGACCACGGGTGACCGGGTGATGCCCTACCCGGCCGGCCAGATCGGAGGGACGACAGGTCGTGATGCGCGTCGCCATCGTCGGGGCAGGATCGTTGGGCACCGTCCATGCCCACGCCGCCGCCTCCCTTCCCGGGGTACGGGTCACGCGCGTCGCCGATGTCGATCGGGACCGGGCCTCCGCGCTGGCGGGGGCCGTCGGCGCGCTCGCCTCGGTCGATGCCGCGGAGGTCGTCGGCCGGGACGACGTCGATGCCGTGGTCGTCGCGGTCCCGACGGATCGCCACCGCGAGGTGGTCGAATTGGCCGCCGCCTCCGGCAAGCACGTCTTCTGCGAGAAGCCGCTCGCCCTCACCCTTCCCGACGCCCGGGACATGATCGCCGCCTGCGACCGCTCCGGCGTCCGTCTCATGGCTGGCCAAGTCGTCCGTTTCTTCCCCGAGTACGCCCGCATCGGCGCCCTCCTCCGCGAGGGTGCGGTCGGCCGCGTCGCCACGGTCCGGGCCCGCCGCCTCAACGTCCACCCCGGGTCACACCGCTCCTGGTACGCCGACCCAGCCCGCAGCGGTGGCCTGATCCTCGACCTGATGATCCACGACCTCGACACCCTGCGCTGGTACCTCGGCGAGGCCGAGCGGGTCATGGCCCGCGACCTCTCCGCCCGACCGACCCATGACACGCTCGACTACGCGCTGGCGACGGTCCGGTTCCGGGGCGGGGAGATCGCCCACGTCGAGGCGAGCTGGGCCCACCAGGGGTTCCGAACCTCGATCGAGGTCGCGGGCGACGCCGGACTCCTCCGCCACGATAGCCAGGAAGGCATTTCCCTCCGGACCGAACGGCCGGGCGGCCAGGGTGATGGCGACCGCTACCTCGTCCCGACCAGCCCATCCGGCGAGAGTCCCTACCGGGCCGAACTGCGCCACTTCTTCGACCGCCTGGCCGACGGCCAGCCGTTCCTCACCCCCGGCGGGGAGGCCGCCGCCAGTCTCGCCCTGGCGCTCGCGGTCCGGGAGTCGGCCCGCACCGGGCAACCGGTCGAGCCGGAACCGGTCGCCGCCGGATATGCCGCGGAGATGACCGTGCCAGACGACGGGTCAGCGGTCGAGGTGGGGTCATGAACGGTCCCATGCTCGGGGTGGGGATCATCAGCTTCGCCCACCCCCACGCCGTAACCTACGCCGAATGTCTGGCCGCCCACACGGACGCCCGCCTGGTCGCCATCGCCGACGATGACCCCCGCCGGGGCACGACCATGGCGGCCCGCTTCGGCGTAAATTACGCCGGCGACGCCGCCGACCTCCTCGCCAGGGCCGACATCGACGCGGTCGTCGTCACCTCCGAGAACGCCAGGCACGCCGCCCACGTGGTCGCCGCCGCCCGGGCCGGCAAGCACGTCCTCTGCGAGAAGCCGCTGGCGACCACCCGCGACGACGCGCTGGACATGATCGCTGCCTGCCGTGAGGCGGGCGTGAACCTCCAGACCGCCTTCCCGATGCGGTTCGGCCCGCCCGTCCTGGCCCTGCGCGACGCCATCGCCGCCGGCGCGGTCGGGGAGCCGGTGGCCGTCATGGCGACGAACCACGGCCGGATGCCCCCCGGCTGGTTCTCCGACCCCGTCCTCGCCGGTGGCGGGGCGGTCATGGACCACACCGTCCACGTCGCCGACCTGCTCCGCTGGATCCTCGGCCGCGAGGTGGTCACCGTCTACGCCGAGGCCGGCACCCGGATGCACCCCGGCATCGCGGTCGATGACGTCGGCATGCTGCTGCTGACCTTCGAGGGCGGACTGTTCGCCAGCCTGGACGCGAGTTGGTCCCGCCCCAAGACCTGGCCGACCTGGGGCGGCCTGACCATCGAGGTCGTCGGCGACGCCGGCGTCATCGCCATGGACGCCTTCTCGCGGAACGTCCAGCACTACGACGACCGCGACGGTGACTACCGCCTCGTTCCCTGGGGCCAGGGCGGCGACCCGGCGATGATTTCCGCCTTCATCGATGCCGCCCGGACCGGCGCACCCCCCGCGGTGACGGGTGAAGACGGCCTGCGTGCCCTCGATATCGTCCTCGCCGCCTATGCCTCCGCCGCGAGCCATCGCCCGGAACCGTGCGGCGCGCACGTTCCCGCCGTCACCGATTCCGTCCTGCCGGTGGTTGCCGACGCCGACGCCGATACCGTCTCCCCGAAAGGATCGTGACCACGATGCCCGTCCCGACCGACCTTCAGTCCCTGCTGCTCCCCCGGCCTCGTCAGGTCGTCCGCGACACCGGCAACTTCACACTCGCCAGCGGCACCCCGGTCCAGTTCCGGGCCGCCACCGACGGCGAGACGGCCTTCGCCGCCACGGGCCTGGTCGAAGCCCTGCGTGACCACCTGGGGGTGGAACTGCCACTCCACCCGACGGCGCACCCCATCGCCTCGGGCGGCATCTCCCTGGTCCTGGCCGGGCGCGACGACGCGTCCTACCCGGCCGACCGCTTCGGTTGGGCATCGGACCCAACCGCGGGCGAGCAGGCCTATCAGGTCCGGGTCACCCCCGCCGGTGTGACCGTGGTCGCCAGCGGCGAGCCCGGCCTCTACTACGGCGTGCAGACCCTGGTCCAGATCGCCAAGGCATCGGGCCGCTCGTGGCCGGCCGTGACCGTCACCGACTGGCCGGTGCTCCCCGTCCGGGGCCTGATGCTCGACATCTCCCGGATGAAGGTGCCCCGCCTCGACACCCTGGAGCGGATGGTCGAGACGCTGGCACACTACAAATACAACCAATTCCAGCTCTATGTCGAGCACACGTTCGACTTCGCCCGCCACCCGGGCATCGGGGCCGGGGCCAGCCCGATCACCCCGGCCGACATCGTCTATCTGGACCAGGTCTGCCGGGCCAACCACATCGACCTGGTGCCCAACCTCCAGTCGATGGGACACCACCGGACGATGCTCAACCAGCCCCGTTACGCTCACTTGGCCGAGACTGACTGGCTCTGGTCGGTCGCGACAGGCAACGAGGAGACCTTCACCCTCTTCGACGAGTTGTACGGCGACATGATCCCCGCCTTCTCGTCCGGCTGGTTCAACATCGACGCCGACGAACCGTGGGACCACGGGCGCGGTCAGTCCTCGGCCCTGACCGAACAGGGCGGCGTCGGCCGGGTCTACCTCCAGCACATCCAGCGCCTCAACGATTTGGTCAAGGGGCACGGCCGCCAGACCATGATGTGGGCCGACGTGATCAAGTACCACCCCGAACTGGCCGACGAACTGCCGGACGACATTTTGCTCCTGGACTGGTGGTACGAGCCGAAGGACCGCTACGACTCCGTCGACCGCCTCAAGGAGACCGGACGCCGCTTCTACGTCTGCCCCGGCACGTCGAGCTGGATCGCCCTGTACCCCCGCCTCGACAACGCGGTCAAGAACATCGAGGTCTTCGTCCGCGACGGCATCGAAGCCGGGGCCGAGGGCATGCTGATGACCGACTGGGGCGACGGCGGCCACTACCAGCAGCTCTCCCATTCCTGGTACCCCTACCTCTGGGCGGCCGAGTGCGCCTGGGGCGGCAGCGAGACGGCCCACGAGGCGTTCCAACCCGCCCTCGGCCTCCAGTTCTACGGTGACGCCTCGGGCGAACTGGTCCCGGCCCTCTATCGCCTCGGCACCGCGATGAGCAACGATCTCTCCTGGAACGCCACCTGGAACACCGCGATGGCCCTCTGGGAAGAACCCCTCAATGGTCCGGTCCGAGATGCGGCGGACACGTCGGTGACCGCCCAAGCCCTCGCCGCAGCCGTCGCCGTCGCTCCCTACTTGGGCCAGATCGCCGACGAGGGCGTCCGCCACGACCTCGCCTTCACCCTCTATCAGATCACCTTCGCCGTCGAGAAGGTCGAGACCACCCGGGCCGTCCGCGACCTCCTCTCCCGCCTCGCCGCCGGCGGCCCGGACCCGGCTTCCCTCGCCGAACTCGACCGGTGCATCGCCGCCCTGGGCACCCAGCGCGACGCCCTGCCTGCCATGATCCGCGAGTTCACCGAGCGATGGATGGCCCAGGCCCGCCGCTCCGAGATCCGCGTCACCCTCGACCGCTACCGCGGTCTCCAGGACCGCTACGCCGCCGCCATCGCCTGGCTCGGCACCCAGCGCGAGGCCTACGCCGCTGGCCAGGCCGCCGACGGCGCCCTCGCCACCTACGACGACGGCGGCTACGCCGTCCTCTGGCAGGAGAGCCGCCAGAACATCCAGCGCCTGATCGAGGTCATCGGCTTCGACAATCTCCCGGACGACATCAAAGGTTGGGTCGGGCGCATCCACCTCGAAACCGAGACGGCCGAGGCCGGTACCGCCGCGTAGAGATCGACCGGTACCGGTGCCCACCCGCTCAGGGTTGGGCACCGGCACCGGTGGGCCAGCTCGGGATACCCACCGTCGGACGACTTGGGAGAACTGACGGTGCTGGTCATGACGCGGGATGGTTGACCTATCTGGTCTCCTCCTTCACCCTCTCCTCATGAGAGCCAGGAGCGTAGCCGGTCTTCGTCGCCGGGCGATCGTCATCGGGAGGCCGGTGCCAGATGAGCGAACTGATGACGCGCCGGCGGTTCACGGTGGCCGAGCTCGACGTCATGGACGCGGCTGGACTCTTCGACCGGGCCGGTCAGATCGAACTCATCGAAGGGGACATCATCGAGATGCCCCTGGCCAGTGCGCCTCATTCGTGGTGCGTCACACGCTTCTCCAAGGTTGTCCGCATCGCGTCCGGATGGATGATCTGGGTGAGCGTCCACAACCCTGTCCAGCTCGGCGATCACGACATGCCGAGACCCGACATCGCGATCAATCAGCCGCTCGGCCGACCAACGACGGCGTCCCGCACCGGAAGACATCCTCTTTCTCGCCGAGGTTTCCGACCCGTCGCGCGACGTCGACCGAACCGTCAAACTGCCCCGCTACGCCGCCGCGGGCATCCCCGAGGTCTGGATCATTGACCTCGTCACCGAGACGGTCGAGCGCCACACCGACCCCGGTCCGAGCGGTTATGGAGATGTCCTCACGGCGAGCAGGGGGGAGTCTCTCGCCTCCACCACCGTCTCGGCCTTCACCCTCTACCTAGACTCCATCCTCGGCTGACCACTCGGCACCCCGTCGAAGGACCGCTGGCCTGGTCTCCCGCCAACCTCACCAGGCATCGTTCATACCCCGCCCTGTCGCCACCCGCCCGTCCCCCCTGAGAGCCAGTGGGTCAACAGCGGCCGCTCCGGCCCAGTTGTCCCCCGTCCCGGCACTCTGGCACAATGGGGGTTCGGATGAGCCGCGGCGAACGCAGCGCGAGGACGGGAGACGATGGTCACCACGAAGCCGGGCGATGACGCGACCGACCGAGTTCCCCCCTTCATGGGGGCGGCCGAGCTGCACCGCCGGTTCGTCGCCTTCTTCGAAGCCCGCGAGCACCGTCACGTGCCGAGCTCTTCTCTGGTCCCCCACGACGACCCGACCGTGTTGCTGACCACGGCCGGCATGCAGCAGATGACCCCCTACTTCCTCGGGTTGGAGACGCCGCCGGCGAAGCGGATGGTCTCGGTCCAAAAGTGTTTCCGGACCGTGGACATCGACGAGGTCGGCGACGAGAGCCACAACACGTTCTTCTTCATGCTGGGGAACTTCTCGGTCGGCGACTACTTCAAGCGCGAGTCGCTGCACTGGTCCTGGGAGTTCTTCACGGAGGAACTCGGCATTCCCGCAGGGCGACTCTACCCAACGGTCCACCCCGACGACGCGTTCGCCTACGATGTGTGGCGAAACGAGATCGGCGTGCCCGAGGAGCGGATCGGTAAGCTCTCCGACAATTGGTGGGGGCCCGTCGGGCCGACCGGGCCGAACGGGCCCGATTCCGAGATCTACTACGACCTCGGTCCAGAGTTCGACGACGGCTCCGGCCTCGGACCCGGTGACAACGATCGCTACCTCGAGGTCTGGAACAACGTCTTCATGGAGTTCATCCAGACTCCGGACGGTTCCCGCACACCCCTCCCCAATCAGCACGTCGACACCGGCATGGGTCTCGAACGGCTGGCGATGGTGATGCAGGGCGCCAGGTCCGTCTACGACACCGACCTCTACCAGCCGATCATCCAGCGTGCCGCCTCCCTCTCCGGCCGGGAGTACGGCCTCGACGCGGCCACCGACAGCGCCCTGCGGATCATCGCCGACCACGCCCGCGGCGGCACGTTCCTCATCTCGGACGGGGTCTTGCCAGGCAATGAGGGCCGGGCCTATGTCCTGCGCCGCATCCTCCGCCGCGCCGTCCGGGCCGGCCGCACGATCGGGATCGGGCGCCCCTTCCTGGCCGACATGGCCTCCATGGTGATCGACCAGTTCGGCGCCGAGTACCCGAATCTCCGGGAGCGCCAGCAGCAGATCACCCGCGTCCTGGCCCACGAGGAAGAATCGTTCGGCCGCACCCTTTCTGCCGGCATCAACCGGTTCCAGACGCTGGCCGACAGCCTCGGCACTGGCGACGGCAAGGTGTTGCCGGGCGAGGAGGTCTTTCGCCTCTACGATACCTATGGTTTCCCCTACGATCTGACCGCTGAGCTGGCCCGCGAGCAGGATCTCTCGATCGACCGGGATGGCTTCGAGCGGGCGATGGCCGCCCAACGGGAGGCCAGCCGGGGCGGGGCCGCCTTCAAGGATGTCTCTCGCGACCGGACCGAGCGTTACGTCCAGGCGTTGGCCGGACGCCCGGTCGAGTTCGCCGGCTATGACGAATCCGTGACCGACGCGACGATCCTGGCGTTGATCGGGCCGGATGGCGAAGTTGAGACGGCCGAGTCCGGTCAGACCATCGACCTGATCCTCGACCGGACGCCGTTCTATGGTGAGTCGGGCGGCCAGGTCGGGGACACCGGCACCGTCCGGACCGAGACGGGATTGATCCGCGTCGAGGACACGATACGACCGGCTCCCGGCGTGGTGGTCCACCGGGGAACGGTCGAGGAGGGGTTCGTGCGCGCCGGTGAAGCGGCCCGGGGCGAGATCGACGCCGGCCGCAGGCAGTCGATCCGCCGCAACCACACCGCGACCCACCTCCTCCACCGTGCCCTGCGGATGGTCCTCGGGCCGGAGACGCACCAGGCGGGCTCGCTCGTCGCGCCTGACCGGCTGCGCTTCGACTTCACGAGCATCGACGCGGTCAGCGCCGAGCAACTGGCCCGCGTCGGCGAAATCGTCAATGCCGAGGTGCTGCTCGACCGGCCGGTGACGACCGACACCACGTCATACGCCGACGCGGTCGAGGGCGGCGCCACCGCCCTGTTCGGCGAGAAGTACGGCGATGTCGTGCGGGTCGTCACCGTCCCGGGCTTCTCCATGGAATTGTGCGGCGGGACCCACGTCACTCGCACCGGAGAGGTCGGTCCCTTCCTGGTCCTCGCCGAGGGCAGCGTCGCCTCCGGGGTGCGCCGGATCGAGGCCGTCACCGGCGGCGCCGCGGTGGGTCGGATGCTGGGTCAGCAGCGGGTGATCGAGCGCACCGCCCGCGACCTGCGGACCACCTGGGACGCCCTGCCCGCCGCGATCGAGTCCTTGCAAGAGCGGGTTCGCTCCCTCGACCGGCAGGTCGACCGCCTGCGCCGCCAGGCCGCCGGGGCCGGGGTCGGTGAACTCGCCGCCCGGGCGGAGTCGCTGGACCAGTTCAGGATCCTGGCCACCCGCGTCGAGGCCGACACCAAGGACACCCTGCGCCAGATCGGCGACCAGCTGCGTGACCGCCTCCCAGATAGCCTAATCTTGCTCGGGGCGGTGATCGACGAGCGGCCGAACCTCCTTGCCCTGGTTGCCCCGTCCCTGGTCGAGCGGGGCGTGCGGGCCGGCGACATCGTCCGGGAGGCCGCGACGGTGGTCGATGGCCGGGGTGGCGGTCGGCCGGACCGGGCCGAGGCGGGCGGTAAGGACCCGGCTCGTCTCGACGATGCCTTGCGCGGGGCCAGGCCGATGGTCGAGCGCATCCTCGGTGGCGCGTCCTAGACCGGCGATCCGACGACCGGAAACCGACCGGGAGGAAACCCGCGACCCATGAGCGCACCCAACCGGCCTTCCCGGGGCTCGACCCTGGTGGTCACCCTGTATGAGAGCCTGCCCGACGTGCTGGCCCGCGTCCGGAACGAGGCCGGGCAAACGGTCCGGTTAGAGATTCCCACCGGCTCACCGCTGTTCCTGACCGCGGTCGAATTCCGGGCCCTGCGGGAGGTCGCCCGCGATCGTCGGATCGACCTCAGCCTGGTCACCGACGACTCCCTGCGCCGACAGTTGGCGTCCGTCTTCAATCTACCCGTCGAGGGGCCCGGGGGGGGGGCCGGGGGACCCCCGGGCCCCCCCGGGGGGGCGGCCCGGGCCCCCCCCCCCCCGCGCCCCCCCGCCGCCCCCCCGCGCCCTTTTGGCGACCGTCTAAAATCACCCCGTGGGGGGGCCGGGTGTGGGGCGGACCGAACACCGGGCCCACATGGGTGGACCGGCACTGGCCCCGTCCACGAGGACCATCACCGAGTCCCCGCCGCGCACCGCGCCAGGCGCCCCCCCACCCGTCCCCGCGGGCGTTCGGTCCGTGCGGGTCCGGAATCCCCTGCCCCCGCTCCCGGGCGGAGACCCGACGCGTGACGATGCCCGCGACCGTGCGTCCCAACCGGGTCGGTGGCCCGGACGCCCCCGTGGTGACACGGACCCCGGCATCCCCATTTCACCGCCCGCGGACGGCGAGACTCGCCCTCGGGTCCCGGCGGACCCGAGACGAGACGCCCGGCCTGACGTGGTAGTCGGCCCGGGCGCGCGGGGACGTTGGCAATTCTCCCCCCGTTCCCTGGCAGTTGGGCTCGGTGCGTTGGCCGTGGCCGGGGTGATCCTCTTCGCGGTCGGCTACTTCTTGCTCTCCAGTGCCACCGTCTCGGTGACCCCGGTCTCCCGACCGGCCAGCGCTGGGCTCGAGTACGCGATCGTCGCGGCAGGATCCGAACCGCCGCCGGGCGTCGTGGTGATCCCCGGCGAAGAGGTGACGCTCGACTTCGACGTAGAGGCCATGCAGCCGACGACCGGGCTCCGGGCCGATGCGGCGGACGCCGCGCGGGGTCGCGTCCGGTTTTCCAACCCGAACGACGAAGATATCGAGATCACCGCCGATACCCCTCTCGAGACCGAGGACGGCCGGGCTTACCTGGTCGCCGAGGATGTCACCGTCCCCGCCGGCGACCCCGGTTTGGGCCGGTACGGCAGCGCCGAGGCGTCGGTCACCGCCGAGGATCCTGGCACGGGCGGGAATCTCGACATCGGAGGTCTCTCCGGACGGCTGGACAATGGGGTCTACTACAGTAACCGGGACGCTCCCCTCGCTGACGGCACCGACCAGGAAGTGCCGGTCGTCGCCGCCGAGGATGTCCAGGCCTTGCGCGAGACGGCCACGGCGTCGCTGCGCGAAAAGATCACCGCCGAGGTCGAGACTAGCGCCCCAGAGGGCGTCGCGATCGTGCCGGAATCCATCGCCGAGGACGATGTGACCTTCACGTTCAGCGGCCAGGCTGGCGACGACGCGGAAGAACTGTCCGTCACTGCCTCGGCCCCGGTCACCGTGCTGACCTATCGTCCCGCGGACGTGGACGCGGCGATCCGGGCCGAGGCCAACGCCCGCCTGACGG
>JBBJOE010000379.1:0-3034 GCA_037721765.1 Thermomicrobiales bacterium | reverse complement strand
TCGTCCACGAGGCGCTCGTGGCCGGTGACGTCGCTACCTACGTCGAGGACACCGGGACCGGCCTGAGCACGATCCTGGGCCGCGCCCTGCCGGAGGCCACCCCCGGCGCCGAGGCGTCCCCCGCCGCGGCCGCTTCCCCGTCGGCGTCGCCGGAAGCCGGTGCGCTGGCCGGCACGGATGCCGTCTACGACATCGTCAAGGCCGAGTACCAGTCCCAGTTCGACGTCGTCTGGCTCGACCCGATCGGCTTCAACAACACCTACACCCTGGCCGTCCGCGCCGACACCGCGACCGAACTCGGCCTGCGGACCATCTCCGACCTCCAGGCCCACGCCGGCGACCTGACCTTCGGTGCCACCCAGGAGTTCCTCGTCCGGCCCGACGGGCTGCCGGGTCTGACGGCAGCCTATGGCGTCGAGTTCGGCGAAGTGGTCGGTTTGGATGAGGGTCTGGTGTACTCGGCGCTGGATTCGGAGGAGGTCGACGTGATCTCCGCCTTCGCCACCGACGGGCGCATCCCGGCCTTGGGGCTCGTCCTCCTCGAAGATGACCTGGGCTTCTTCCCGCCCTACTTCGCCGCCCCGGTCGTCCGGCAAGACCTCCTCGACCAGGACCCCGCCATCGCCGACGTGCTGAACGTGCTGGCCGGCGCGATCGACGACGCGACGATGGCCGACCTCAACTTCCAAGTCGACGACGGGGGCGAGGAGGCCGAGGACGTGGCCAGGGCGTTCCTCGAAGAGCGCGGACTGATCGGACAATAACGCGTCGGAATGGAGACTGGGTCCTGATGCGACGGAACTACGATGTCATCGTCGTCGGCTGTGGTGGGCTGGGCAGCGCGGCAGCGTACTGGTTGGCGCGGCGGGCGGGGGCCGATGTCCTGGCGATCGAGCAATTCGGTCTCGGCCACGACTGCGGCAGCTCCCAAGACCACTCCCGGATCATCCGGCACTCCTACCATGATCCGAACTACACGGTCCTGGCCGGTCCCGCCTACGACTCGTGGGGCCAGGTCGAAGCCGAGTCCGGCGTCCAGATCGTCCACAAGACGGGCGGGCTGGACCTGGAGTTACTCGGCACGACCGGCCCCAAGGACCTGTCGCACTGCGCCGCCACCATGGCGGCGCATGGCATCCCCTACGAGGAATTGACCGCTGATGAGGTGATGCGGCGGTGGCCCCAGTTCCACCTGCCCGACGACGCCCGCGGGCTCTACCAGGCCGACAGTGGCCTGGTCGACGCCCGCAAGGCCAACGCGGTCCACATCGCGCTCGGCCGCCTGCACGGCGCGACCGTGATGGATCGCACGCCCATCCGCGCCCTCCGCTCGGCCGGGGACTCGGTCGAGGTGGTGACGGATGGGGGCACCTTCGCCGCCGACCACGTCGTGGTGGCGGCCGGGGCGTGGTCCAATGTGCTCCTGGGCAGCCTCGGGATCGAATGGCCGCTCACCGTTACCCAGGAGCAGGTCACCTATTTCGCCACGCCCCACCTGCGGGAGTTCGCGCCCGACCGGTTCCCGGTCTGGATCTGGCGGGCTCCGCAGGGGTTCTACGGCTTCCCCGTCTATGGGGAGGTGGCGACCAAGGCGGGCCAGGACGCCGGCGGCGAGGAGGTCACGGCCGACACCCGGACCTTCGAGCCAAACCCCGCCGCCCACGACCGGCTGATCCGCTTCCTCGGGGAGCGCATCCCCCGCTTCCTCGGCCCGGAGCTGTACACCAAGACCTGTCTCTACACGATGCCGCCCGATCGTCACTTCGTGATCGACGCGGTTCCCGGTCACCCGCGCGTCACGATCGCGGTCGATGGCGGGCACGCGTTCAAGTTCGCGACGCTGATCGGCAAGATCCTGAGCCAGCTCGCCCTGGACGGCAAGACCGAGTACCCGATCGACGCCTTCCGGGCCGATCGACCGGCGATCACGGACCCGACATTCCGGCCGATCTTCCGCAACGAAGCCGTGGTGCACCAGTCCTAGCCGCATGGGCGGCGGGGTCGAACGACAAGGAGTGTTGAGGATGGCCGAGATGGGTGGGGAGCAGCCGACGAACGGGATGGGCCTGTTGGAACGGCTCGAGCGCGGGCCGGTGATCTGCGCCGAGGGCTACCTCTTCGAGTTCGAGCGGCGCGGCTACCTCCAAGCGGGCGCCTTCGTGCCCGAGGTGGTACTGGAACACCCGGACCTCGTCGCCCAGCTCCACCGCGAGTTCGCCCACGCGGGATCGGACGTCGTCGAGGCGTTCACCTACTACGCGCACCGCGAGAAGCTTCGCCTGATCGGCAAGGAGCACTTGCTCGAGGAGATGAACCGCCAGGCGCTGACGATCGCCAAGACGGTGGCGGCCGAGACCGGCGCGCTCTTCGCCGGAGACATCTGCAACACCAACGTCTTCACCGGCGACGACGCGTCGCGACGGAATGTGCGGGCGATGTTCGAGGAGCAGGTCGGCTGGGCGGTCGAGGCCGGGGTTGACTTCGTCATCGGGGAGACGTTCTCCTGGGGCGAGGAAGCCTTGATCGCGCTCGACGTCATCAAGCAAGCGGGCCAAACGGCGGTGATCACGCTCGCCATCCACCAGGAACCGGAGACCCGCGAGGGGTGGTCGCCCGAGGAGGCCTGCGCCCGGCTCGAAGCGGCGGGGGCGGATGTCGTCGGACTCAACTGCATCCGCGGGCCACGGACACTGATGCCGTTGCTGGGCGCCATCCGGGAGCGGGTGAAGGGACACGTCGCCGCGCTGCCGGTCCCCTACCGGACCGACGACGACCAGCCCTCGTTCCAATCGCTGCGCGACCCGGCCTACCCGGACGCCCCGGGCGGGCGGCCCTTCCCCACCGCCCTGGACCCCTTCACCTGCAACCGCTACGAGATCGGCGACTTCGCCCGGGAAGCCTACGAGATGGGCGTTCGTTACCTCGGCGTCTGCTGCGGTGCGGGGCCGCAGCACATCCGGGCCATGGCCGAGGCGCTCGGCCGGACGCCGCCGGCCAGCCGCTACACCGCCGACATGTCCAAGCACGCCTTCCT
>JBBJOE010000378.1:0-3040 GCA_037721765.1 Thermomicrobiales bacterium | reverse complement strand
TGCGGAGGGCGATCGCGGCCGCGGCGGACGAGGGGCTCGATGTCCAGGCGGTGTTCGAGAACGAGTTCTACCTGTTGCGGGAGGAGGGCGGCACGTTGCTGGCGGCCGACGATTCGCTCTGCTTCAGCACGGCGGGGATGGACGCCCACGCTCCGTTCGTCGATGACCTGATCGGGGCGCTGGAGGCGCAGGGCATCCAGGTCGAGCAGGCCGTCGCCGAACACGGCGGGGGCCAGCAAGAACTCTCGATCCGGCACGCCCCGGCGATGGCCGCGGCCGACCACCAGGTGGTGTTCCGGGAGACGGCCCGGGCGATCGCCCGGCAACACGGGCTGCGGGCCAGCTTCGCGGCCAAGCCGTTCCCGGACACGGTCGGGTCCGGGTCACACGTCCACCTCTCACTGTGGGATGTCGGGTCGGGCGAGAACGTCTTCTACGATCCCCGGGGCGACCGGGGCTTCAGCGAGCTGGGGCGGCAGTTCGTGGCCGGCGTGCTGCACCACCTCCCCGGCCTGGTCGCGCTGACCTGCCCGACGGTCAACTCCTACGAGCGGCTGCGCCCCCGGGAATGGTCGTCGGCCTACACCGCGTGGGGATTCGATAACCGGGAGGCGGCGGTCCGGGTGCCCTCGACGTTCTGGGGCCGGGAGCAGGGGACGACCAACGTCGAGTTGAAGACGGTCGACCCGACCGCGAACCCCTACCTGGCCCTGGCCGGGATCATCGCCGCCGGCCTCGACGGGGTACGGCGCAACCTGTCGCCCGGGGCGGCGGCCGGGGTCGACCCGGCCACGATGACTCCCGAGGCCCGGGCCGAGGGCGGGATTCGTCGCCTGCCCGAGCGCCTGGATGATGCCCTGACCGCGCTCGCCGCCGACCGGGTCCTGGTCGAGGCACTGGGGGAGGACCTTCACCGGGGTTACGCGGCGGTCCGGGGCTCGGAGGCCGATGCCTACCGGGCGATGGAACCGGAGACCGTCTTCGCCGCGCACCGTCGTCGCTACTGATCACGTCCGTCGCCCCGGCCGCGGTTCGCGTGACCGGGTCGCCAGCGTTGGGGAGGACCGTGTCAGGACCGATCGCCATCGACCTCGACCGTTTCACCGTCGTGGATCACCACTGCCACCCGTGGCGGGCCGGGGACGAACCGTTTTCGACGCCCGAGTACCGGATGCTGTTCACCGAGGGCGACGACCCGCGCCTCGGCGAAGAGGTTCCCGCGACGACGTACTACCGCTGGACGATACGGGAACTGGCGCGGGTGTTTGGGTGTGGGACGAGCGAGGCCGACGTGCTGGCGGCCCGGTCGGAGCTGGGCCACGAGGCGGTGGCGGCGGCGTTGATGGCGGAAGCCCACGTCGGGGCGGCGATCATCGACGATCTCTACGCCGGCCGGAGTGGCAAGTCGGTCGGCGTCGCCGACATGGCCGCACGACTCGGTGGGGCGCGGACCTATCGCGCCCTGCGTCTGGAGTCCGTGCTGGAGGAGTTGGTCGGCATTTCGGCGGATGCCGGAGAGGTCGAAGACCGGTTCCGGGCCCGGCTCGACGTCGCGGCCCTCGCGGCCGAGGGGACGGTCAGCCTCAAGTCGATCGTCGCCTACCGGACCGGGTTGGGGATCGGGCCGGTCGATCGGGTGGGAGCCCACGCCGCGTTCCCGGCGCTGAAGCGGGCGGCGGAGCGGGAGGGGCGCGTCCGGATCGCCGACAAGGCGTTTTTAGACGCGTTCCTGTGGATCGCCCTCGGATGGTGTGGGGCAAACCGGTTCCCGATCCAGTTCCACACGGGGTTCGGGGACACCGACATCGACCCGCGGACGGCGCACCCGGCGGCCCTCAAGCGGGTCCTCGACGAGCCCGCGTTCCGGGATGCGCCGATCGTGCTGCTGCACGCGGGGTACCCTGACGTGCGGGCCCTGGGGTACCTCGCGTCGGTGTACCCGAACGTGTACCTCGATGTCGGGCTGGCGATCCCGTTCGCGGCGACCGACCACCAGGCGATCTTCCGCCAGGCGCTGGCCTTGACGCCCTCGACCCGGGTGCTGTGGTCATCGGACGGGTTCTCGATCCCGGAGCACACCTGGTTCGCGGCGCGGCAGGGGAGGAGGGCGCTCGGGCGGGTGCTGGGCGACCTGACCGGTGCCGGGATGATCGGTGAGGCCGAGGCGGTCGAGATGGCGACCCAGATTCTCTCCGGCAATAGCCATGGACTCTATCGACTCGACGACGCGGCCGACGTGGCCGGGGAGAACGACGCCTGATGGGCGAGCACGACATCGCTGGGTTGCGCCTGGACTATCGCCACGCGGACCTCGTCGAGGCCGACGCGGACGCCGACCCGATCGGGCAATTCGGGCGATGGTTCGAGGAGGCGCGGTCCGCCGGGGTGATCGAGCCGAACGCCATGACGCTGGCGACGGTCGGGGCGGATGGCCAGCCCTCGGCCCGGGTAGTGCTGCTAAAGGGGTACGGTCCGGCGGGATTCACCTTCTATTCGAACTACGAGAGCCGCAAGGGGCAGGAATTGGCGGCCGAGCCCCGGGCGGCCCTGGTGTTCCTCTGGAAGGAGCTGGAGCGCCAAGTCCGGATCGAGGGTGCGGTCGACCGGGTCGGCCGGGAGGAGACCGAGGCGTATTTCCGGAGTCGACCGCGCGGGAGCCAGATGGGCGCCCTGGTCTCGCTGCAGAGTCGCCCCGTGGGGAGTCGTGAGGTATTGGAGACGGCCTTCGCCGAGGCGGAGGAGCGGCTCGCCGGGGCAGAGGTGCCGGTGCCCGGGTGGTGGGGTGGTTATCGGTTGGTCCCGTCTCTGGTCGAGTTCTGGCAGGGGCGACCGGGTCGCCTACACGATCGGCTCCGGTACCGGCCCGGCGGGAAGGGGGAGTGGGAAATCGACCGCTTGGCACCGTAGCGACATCCCCCGGTCCGCCTGCCGGGACGATAGGGGGCAGGGTATCATCACGGCATGGAGACCGGGCGTCGGCCCGGCCGGGCGGCGCCCGAAGGTGAGGACAGGGGAACAAGATGGTCCAGAAGATCGGCGC
>JBBJOE010000062.1:0-11489 GCA_037721765.1 Thermomicrobiales bacterium | reverse complement strand
CCCGAGCATCCCCGCCAGCACCTCTCGCAGGGTCACCATCACGTCCCGGTATTCAGCGATGAACCCCATCTCGGCGTCCAGCGAGGTGTACTCGTTCAGGTGGCGAGGCGTGTCGTGCGGTTCGGCCCGGAAGACCGGCCCGACCTCGTAGACCCGCTCGAAGACCCCGACCATGATCTGCTTGTAGAGCTGCGGGCTCTGGGCCAGGTAGGCCGGACGGCCGAAGTACGAGACCGGGAACACGTTCGCCCCGCCCTCCGCCGCCGCCTCGACCAGCTTCGGCGTCTGGATCGCCACGAACTCCCGGGTGTCCAGCGCCGCCCTGAACCCCGCCACCGACGCGGCGGCCACCCGCAACACGGCCTGCCGCCGCGTGTGCCGCAACGACAGCGGCGCGTGGTCGAGCAGCGTCGGGAGGGGGAGGTCCAGCGCCGGCCGGAACAGGTCGAACGGGGGCGTCTCCGCCCCGCTGACGACCTCGACCGCCGTGGCCCGCACCTCCACTCCGCCCGGCGCCTGGCTACTGGCGATCGCGACCCCGGTCACGGTGACCACCGATTCGTTTCCCAGGTGCTCGACAGTCCCCATCAGGGTCGGATCATCGACGATCACCTGGGTCAGGCCGCGCCGGTCCCGCACGATCAGGAAGCTGACCCGTTTCAGCCGCCGGACCTGGAGGACCCACCCCATGACCCGGACCTGCTGGCCGATCTGCCCCGACAGCTCGTCCGACAAGGACCGGTGCGGCGGCGCCCCCGGCTCGATGCTGCCAGGCGGTTCGGCGACGGACGACGCGACGACGCGCGACGATGGGACGTGAGACACGGTGACACCTCTCCGAAAAGACACGACGCCCCCACCGTCACGCGGACGAGGGGGCGTTCGTGGTGCCACCGCGGTTTGCCGCCCACCCCATGGGCGAGACGGCCTCGGGGCCCGCTAACGGGGGCGACCGGCGGGGCTTACCGGGCCGTCGCATCCCGCGACGGGACGCCGGCGACCGTTCTTCCCCGCGCTCGGGAGGGTCTTCGCCAGGCTCCGGTCCGCCGCCCTCACACCCCCGGCGACTCGCTCGGGGACCGGTGGATGCCTGGCTACTCGTCTCCCTCAACGCGTTGGGGAGAGGATACGCGCTGCCCGCCCCGGGGACAACCGCTTCCCTCCGCCAATCTGTCCACCCAGCACGCAACCGATCGGTTGACGATCGTCATGAGCCGATCTACCATTTACGCAACCCCGCAATTGCGTATTCGCGAGCGACGGAGGACACCAGATGGCCGAGACTACCGAGACGACCCTTGCCGTCACCACCCCGGACCGCATCGAGACCGAGCGAAACCTGCCCGTGCCGATCGAGCGGGTCTGGGCCGCCCTGACCGACCCGGCCGAGTTGTGCCGGTGGTTCGGGGAGACGGCCGAGGTGGACCTCAGTCCCGGGGGGGCCATGTACCTCGGCTTCGGCGCCGACGGCGACGCCCACTGCGTGGTCGAGACCGTCGAACCGCCGTCCCGATTCGCCTTCCGCTGGGAAGCGGAGGGGAGCGCGGCCCTCGATCTGCCGGTGACACCGATGACCCTGGTCGAGTTCTTCCTCGACCCGATCCCCGGCGGCACCCGCCTCCGCCTGGTCGAATCCGGCTTCGCCGCGCTGCCCGAATCGATTCGCCGCTCGGCCCACGAGGGGAACATCGGGGGCTGGCAGCACGAGCTGGACGAGTTGGTCGCCATGGTCTCCTCGGACGACGACGCACGAGACCCGTCGTCGTAGCAGGACCGTCACCGGCCGGTCCGTCCGCACCTGACCCCGGGCCAGGCCGCTCATCCAGTTCTACCGGTGGAGACGAATCATGACCCAGACGATCCAGACCAATGGCGTCGCCGTGCCCGACCAGATCGAGATAGAACGGACCTTTCCAGTTCCGCCCGAGCGTGTTTGGACCGCCTTGACCGATCCGGGCGAGCTCGCCCGATGGTTCGGCACCGCGGCGGAGGTGGACCTCCGTCCGGGCGGGGCGCTGCGCTTCGTGTTCGGTACCAGTTGGGACGTGAGCGGGGTCATCGAGGTCATCGAACCGCCGAGGAGACTCGTCTACGCCTGGGAAGCCGACGCGGACGTGGCATCCGGCCCCGGGACGCCGCCCATGACCCGGGTCGAGTTCGTCCTCGATCCCATCCCCGACGGCACGCGGCTCCGCGTGGTGGAGTCCGGCTTCGGTGCCCTGCCGGCGTCGATCCGTCGCTCGTCGCGAGACGGCCGCGTCACCGGCTGGACGCGGGAGATGGATCACCTGGTCGCCTACGTCACCGGTGAGGGTGACTGAGGTGACATCACCCGCGCCTCGATCGGCGACGACGACCCCGGTCCCGACCTCCTACCCGGCCGACAAGGGTTCCGTCGAGGACGCGACGTTCCTCGCGCTGGCCGACCCCACCCGCCGTTATTTGATCCGGCGCATCGTCACCGATGCCCCGGTGACCGCGACCGAACTCGCCAGCGGCCTGCCCATCTCCCGGCAGGCCGTCGCCAAGCACCTGGCCCTGCTGCGCTCCTCCGGCCTGGTGTCGGTCGAGCGCCGGGGCCGAGAGCGCCACTACCGCCTCACTCCCCGACCCCTGACCGAGGCCGCCGCTTGGCTCCGAGCGGTCGAGGCCGAGTGGGACGGTCACCTGGACGCCCTGGAACGTCACCTCGCGGCACATCCGAACATGCCACATCCGGAGAAGGCATGACAGTCAAGACCGTCCCACGTAGCTCCACACCGGAGACGTGCGGTGATCGCCCTCCTCGGGCCCGGACCCCGATCACGCGCGGTACGGAAGCGCGGTGATCTGGGCCGTATGATCGCGTTCGTGCCAGACCGCCCGTCGGAGAAGCTTGCGTGGTGTCCACGTCTCACCGGAGTCCACGGTGGACAATTCGACCCCTACGAGCGCCGGCAATGCCGCCAAGAGCGCGTCACGGACCACGGCCAAGCGGTGCATCGGGATAACATCCGGTCCCAGCACCGGCGCATCGAGGCCGAGTTGTCCGAGATACCATCGTTCGGCGGTGGCCAGATGGGTGGTGATCCGGGCCACCTCCCCCATCATCGGGCGCGTCACCAGCGTATCGGTCAGTGCGGCCCGATTGGCCGTGAGCCGGGCGATCCCATTCGCGACCTCACCTGCCGAGAGCGGTCTGTAGTCGTCATCGAAACACGCATTGACAAGATAATCCGGGTCCTCCTGACTGACCATCGCTCGCCAATGTTCAACGACGGTGATGGATCGAAACGGTTCCCGACCGGTCTCTTGGCGAATCGAGCGAGAGACATCCGCCACGGCCTCGGCCTCCGTCGGACCAGCCCCGAAACAACCGGGTATCGCGAACACCCACGCGACCCAGCGTCCCGGCTCGATATCCTCGACCCCGATCGCGATCTCGCGGTCGGGCAGAAATTCCCCGGCGGATGACATCCGGACCCCTCCGATCAACCGGCGCCCCATGGACAGCTACGGGTCGAGTTCGCCAACTATGCCGTACTCGCCCATAGCGTCTCGTGTCTATCCGGCCCGATGAGCTGTCCGCTCACCGCACCACCGTCACTCCTGACTCCGCCAGCGGCAACCCCAAGAATGCACAGAAGGACCTCGCCGCCTCATTGACCAGGTCCTCGACATCATCGAGCGACCCGAACGGGCTGACCGTGATCTCGACCGCCCCTCCCTTGACTCGCCGTTTCCAAGTCCCGGCGGCCTGCCCATCGACCACGACCGTCGGGAAGAACACCCCGTTGCCGCCCGGAACGACCGCCTTGGCGTGGGCGGGGTCCAATACCGCATCGCGGTCCCGATACCCCAACAGGTATTCGTCGAACCCTGGCAAGAGATGGACGTCAGGACGTGCCCCCTGTCCCGGCTCCGGGGCCGTATCCGCCACCCAGTACTCCTTGCCGGAGAACGGGACGCGGGTGAGGGTCGCGCACGCTCCGGCGAGCCCCAGGCGGGCGTCGCCGACCGTCAGCCCCGCCCACCAGGCGAAATCGTGGACCGTCGCCGGACCGTGGCTGACGACGTACCGGCCCGCCAATTCCGACAGGGCATCCTCCCGCGACAGTTCCCTGGCGTCCGGCACCCACTCGACCAAGAGCGCGAAGGTGTCCTCGGCGCCCGCCTTCGGCCCCTGGCAGATCAGCCCCACCTGGGCGGCGTACCAGAGGACGTGGTAGCCGCGCTGGTCCCCCGGGTTGACGCCCCCCTCCGCCAAGAGCCGCATCATGACCGAGCGGGGCATCGGTCCTCCTCCAGACAGCGCATCGGAGAAGATCCGCAGGCACCGCGTCAGCGTCGCGTCGTCGAGCCCCAACTGCTCCCGTCGTCGCCGGGTCGTGGCGACCATCCGCGCCTCGGAGAGCCCGACCATCCACCGGGCGTCCTCGGCCGGCACGAGATGCAGCGTGCCCCGCATCGGCCACGTCCGGACGATCTTCCGGTCCGTGATCGCCCGGTCCACGTCCTCGACCGTCGCCGCCGGCGTCCTGAGCCCGACCGCCCACGCCGCCTGGGCGGGGTCCTGGGCCTGCATCGCCCCGAGATGTCGCACCACCTCGGCCGGACCAGTGGGCTTGGGTCCGGCGATCCGTTGATTGGCGAGCCGGGATCCGGGAATGTCCATCGTAGGTCACCGTCGCATGGTGAGGGATACGGTCTAATCCCGCGGCCCCGCGAGCTGACGTTGGATTGAACGATGCGGCATGGCGCGGGATGCCCATGTCGCGGTCGCCGGCGACGGGAGGACACGAGGTCCTCCCCTACATCATCGAGTGTAGATTCGTATACTGACGTCGCGAGAACGTATGCATGTGATGTCAACCATATATCTGTAGGGGAGGACCTCGTGTCCTCCCGCTATTCCCGACCACCGCGACCGATCTTCGCATGACACCCGGCGTCGCGTCCCGCGTGCTGCCGCGACGCCGGACACGCCGGGGCTGGGCGAGACCCATGTGATTCCGCCTGGCCTGGCACTCGCCACCCGCCCGCTAGTCCGCCGCGCTCGCGGTCCGCTCCGTGGCGGCCTGGTCGAGGGCCGCGGCCAGGCGCTCCGGGCGGATCGGGATGTCGGTCATCCGCAGGCCGGTCAGGTCGCGGATCGCGTTGGCGACCGCCGCCGCGCCCGGGATGGACGGCGGCTCCCCGACGCCCTTGGCGCCGTAGGGGCCGTGCTCGGACGGCACGTGGACCAGGATCGTCTCGATCGGCGGCACGAACTCGGCCTTCGGCAGGGCGTAGTCCATCAGCGTCGCCGTCAGCAGCTGGCCGGAGTCGTCGTAGTGCATCCCCTCGTACAGCGCCCAGCCTATCCCCTGGGCGACCCCGCCGTGGATCTGCCCCTCCACCGAGGCCGGGTTGATCGCGTACCCCACGTCCTGGGCGGCGACGTAGCGGACCACCCTCGTCTCGCCGGTCAACTCGTCGACCTCGACCTCGGCCAGGTGGACCGCGAAGCCCGGCGCGCTCTCGGTGATCGCGCTCGACCCCTTGCCGTACACCGGCTCGAACCGGCTACCGACGGTCATGCTCATGCTGGCGATCTCGCGCAGGCTGACCGAGACCCCCGGCACGCCCTTGACCCGGATCGCCCCGTCGATGATCTCCAGGTCCTCCGCCGCCGCCTCCAGGTGCTCGGCGGCGATGCTCAGGATCTGCTGCTTGGCGTCCTCGGCCGCCTTCTGCACGGCCGGGCCGACGGTGTAGGTGATCTTCGAACCACCCGTCCCGCCCGACCAGGGGGCCGAGTCGGTGCTGGCCGTCTTGACGTTGATGTCCTCCGCCCCGAGGCCGAACGTCTCGGCGGCGATCTGGGCGAACGTGGTGTTGGTCCCGTTCAGGTCCACCGAGCCCAGCACGACGGTCATCTTGCCGTCCGCGTCCAGGCGGCAGACGGCGGTCGCGGGCTCGACGCCCCCCGGCCACCCCCCCACCGCGATCCCGACGCCCCGGCCCTTGGCCCGGGCCTCCTCGCGCCCCTGCCAGGCTGGGTGGTCCCGCAGGGCCTCCAGCGTCTGGCGCAGGCCGATCCGGGGCCAGGCGTTGCCGTTCGGCCGGGCGTCGCCCTCGACCACGCAGTTCTGCAGCCGCAGATCCATCGGGTCCATGCCCAGCTCGCGGGCCAGCTCGTCGATCACCGACTCGATCGCCAGTGTCCCCTGCTGGGCGCCGGGAGCGCGGTAGGCCCCCATCTTGGAGCGGTTCGTCAGGACCTCGTAGCCCCGGATCTCCAGGTTCGGGAAGCGGTAGTAGCCGCCCATCAGGATCGCCGCGATCTGCAGCGGCGAGCCGCCCAGGGCACCCGACTCGAACGTCATCCGGCCGTCCAGCGCGGTGATCGTGCCGTCCTTCGTCGCGCCGACCTTGAGGGTGATCTCGCAGCCCGGTGCCGGGTTGGCGGCCAGGAAGTCCTCCATCCGGTTGAACTGGAGCAGCACCGGCCGCCCGGCGGCCACGGCGGCCGCGGCCACCAGCGGCTCGATCAGGACGAACTTGCCGCCGAACCCGCCCCCGACCGGCATCGGCACCACATCGACCCTGTGCAGCGGCACTCCCACCGTCTCGGCCACCCGGGTCCGGCAGTAGAAGGCTGCCTGGGTGCTGGTGTAGACCCGCAGGTCCCCCAGCGGCTCGACGGTCGCCATGGCCACCTGGGTTTCCAGGTACCCCTGGTGGACCTCTTGCGAGGTGAAGCTAAGTTCCACGACGGCATCGGAGGCGGCGAAGCCCGCCGCCACGTCGCCCCGCGAGAAGTGGATCGAGTTGGAGACGTTGGGCGGCAGCGCCTCCTCCTCCTCGCCCGAGTCCTGCGCCGCGTCGGCGTTGTGCATCGACGCTTCTTCGTCGCTGACCTCGCTGACCTTCTGGCGCACCATCGGCGCCCCCTCGGCCATCGCCTCGCTCATCCGCATCAGGGCCGGCAGCGGATCGTACTCGACCTGGACCGCCCCGACCCCGTCCTCGGCCGCCGCGTCGCTGGTCGCCAGGACCAGGGCGATCGGCTGCCCGCTGAAGACGGCCTCGTCCTCGACCAGTGGGTTGTCGCCCGGGGTGCCGTCGGCCTTCGGCGCGATCGGTAGGTCGGCGGCCGTCAGCACCGCGACCACCCCCGGGATCGCCAGGGCGGCCTCCTTCTCGACGCCCTTGACCATCGCGTGGGCGTAGGCGCTGCCGACCACCCGGGCGTGCAGCAGACCGGGCAGCTTGAGGTCGGCGGTGAACCGCTCCTGGCCGTTCAATTTCTGGGGAGCATCCATCCGCTTCGTCCGCGTGCCGATGGCCACGGGTGCTGACATGGTCCGGGTCTCCTTCGGGTGTGCTCCGACGGGCGCGGTCGCCGCGAGGGAGACGGTGGTCCTGATGGGGTCGGGGTTCCGCCTGGCGACCCGCCGGTCGCCGCGTCGCCCGGCCATTCTAGCACCGGGCCCCGGCCCGCCCGGCCAGGTGCCCTACCGGAACTTAGGCGGTTTGGTCCTCGTGGGCCCGCAGGATGTCGTCCGGGCCCCACTCCTGAACGCGCAACGGCGTGGCGACCAGGTGACCGAGGAATCCATAGGCCACCATCGCCGCCAGGATCTCGTCGCCCCGTTCCGCCTCCCACAGCGAGAACAGGCGGTCATCGTTGAGGTCGGGCGACCAGGTCTTGAGCCAGCGGGGCGCGGCCCCGGCGACCCCGAGGTCACGGGCCAGGTCGAGCATCCGGGTCGGCGGCTCGAGGTGGTCGGACGGTTCGGCGGGCGGCTGGTGGACGACGAGGTACAGGGCCACCGTCCTACCCCTCGCCCGCGGGCCGCTCGCCGCCCCCGCCCCGGCGCCGCTTCCGCCGCTTCCGCCGGGGGGCCGGGGCTGGCTCGGCGGCCGGTGCCGCTTCGGGGACGGGACGGGTGTCCGCGACCGGGCGCGGGCTGGCCGACTGGGTCGGCGCCCCCCCGGCCAGGATCGAGGCCGGGATGTAGTCAGGCGTCTCCACCCCCAGGTCGGTCCCGGAGAAGGTGATCTCCTGCCCGCTCTCCAGCACCCGGACGGTCACGATCTCCCGCACAACCTGCATCGAGATCACCATCGCCGTCCCGGCCGGCGTCTCGATCCGCTGCCCCAGCCGGGGCAGGACGGCCTTCATCTGCTTGTACTGCTCGTTCTCATAGGAGAGGCAGCACAGGAGCCGCCCGCAGACGCCCGAGACCTTGGTCGGGTTCAGCGCCAGGTCCTGCGTCTTGGCCATCCCCATCGAGATCTCGGGGTAGACCGGCAACCACGACGAGCAGCACAGCGTCCGGCCGCAGCGCCCCAGCCCCCCGAGCAGCCGGGCCTCGTCGCGCGGCCCGACGATCTGGAGATCGACCGCCGTGCCGAACACCCGCGCCAGGTCCTGCGCCAGCCCCCGGATCTCCGGCCGGGCCGGGGCCGAGTACGACAGGGTCAAGACCGACCCGTCGAAGGAGTAGTCGGCACTGATCGGCTTCATCGGCAGGCGCCGCTGGCGCAGTTCGGCCCCGAAGCGGCGGACGGCCCCGGCCGACTGCCGGCGCAACTCCCCCATCCGCTCGACCTCGGCCGCCCCCAGCACTCGCTCGACCGGCCCCAGTTCCCCGTCCAGTTGGGAGAGCGCCACCTGGTGCGGCGCGATCACCACCCGGGCCGCCTCCTGGCCCCGGGCCGTGCCGACCACGACCCAGTCACCCAGGTCGATCGCCTGGCCCCGGGCGTCGAAGTAGAAGGTCTGCCCCGAGTCCCGGAACCGGACCCCGACCACGGCCGCCCCCGGCCCGGCCGCCGCGAGCGCCGCCGCCGACGGTCCCGCCTCCTCGTCGTGACAGGCGCACTCTCCGACCTTCTCCCCGGCGGCGACCCGGGTCTTGAACCGTTCTCGGGCCATCGCCCGGGCCTCGTCGAGCGAGCGCGGCATGCCGCCCTCCAGCCCGGCCGGCCCTCCTATCTCACTGGCCATTGGGTCACCATCGCTTCCAGCGCCAACCGGGGCCGGACATTGCCCTCCAGGTCGCGCAGACAGGCAAGGACGGCGTGGGAGGCCCGCTGGATCGCGGCCACGTCCCAATCCTCGACCACGGGGCGGAGCGTCTCCGCCGCAGTACCATACGTCAGCCACCCGGGCAATGCCAGACGGACCAGCAGCGCGTCCCGCCACAGGCCCAGCAGGGTCCGCACCGAGGCCAGCACCTCCACCCGCCGCTTGGCGTAGGTGTCCCCGAGCCGGAACGCCGTCACCACCCGGTCATACGGGTCGGCCAGCATCCACCGCAGCGCCTCGTCGACTGTCTCCCGTTGCCGCGTCAGCAGCCCCGGATCGGCCAATGCCCGGTGCGCCCAGCCGATCCGCCCGGCCGCCAGCCCCGCGACCATCGACGCCGTCTCGGTGTCCGCCCCGGCCTCTCCCAGCGAATCCCGCACCGACGCTTCCGGCACCGGCCGCAATTCGATCCCCTGGCATCGCGAGCGCACGGTCGGCAGCAAGCTCTCCGGGTCGTCGGTGAGCAGCAGCAACACCATGAACGGCGGCGGCTCCTCAAGCGTCTTGAGGAGGGCCTGCTGGGCGACGGTCTGCATCGTCTCGGCGTCCTCGACGATGACCACCCGCCATGGCGCCTCCATCGGTCGCAGGGCGGCGGTGCCGCTGATCTCCCGGACCGTCTCGATCGCCAGCGAGGTGTGCTTGCTCCCCGGCTTCTCCGACACCGTCGCCTGCCGCTCCAGGTCGAAGACCGTCACGTCTGGGTGGACCCCCCGGCCGATCTTGCGGCAGGCCCGGCACTCCCCACAGGGCAGCCCCGGCCCCGGCGGCGCCAGGCACTCCAGCGCCCGGGCCAGCGTCGCCGCCAGGGCCCCCTTCCCGGTCCCCGCCGGCCCGGACACCACGTAGGCGTGGCGGACCTCGGCCCGCGCCACCGCCTGCCGCAGCCCGTCGGTCACCCGTTCGTTCCCCGCCAGCGGCCAACCCGCATCCGGCCCCGGTCTAATCGGAGCATCCACCACGGACGCCATCTAGGCCGCCGGGCGCTTGGCGGCGGGGCCCGCCCGGCGCTTGACCGGTCGCCGCCGCCTGGTCACCGGGGCGTTAGTCTCCAGCAACTGCCCGCCGACCAGGACCTCGCCCAGCCGCTGCCGCTCGGCCATCGTCAACTCCGGTTCCGCTGGTAAGTCACGGACGAAGAGCGGCAACTCCCGGGGCAGCAACACCGGCCAGTCGGGCGCCTCGGCCTCGATGTCGGCCCGGGGGTCGGTGAAGACGATCGCGCCGTCGACCGGAACGTCCAGGTCGTTCTCGGCAAGCAGGGCCTCCAGCGAGGCGACCGCCTTCTGGGTGTCGTACGACGGGTTGCCGAGCTGCGGTCCGCCCATGCTGAACAGCCGCAGGACGCCGCCGCCCCGCTTGCGCCACCGCCCCTCCTTCACCGCCACCTTCCCCATCATCTCCCGGGTCACGAAGACCACCACCCCCCCGGGGTGGATCAGCAGGTGCTCGTAGAGCTTGCCCCCGGCCTTGGTGTAGTGGGCCAGGGTGTAGCGGTCCCCGGTCTTGGCCAGGGCCTGGTCGATGATCTGGTCGTTGCGGACCGGCCGGCTCCACTTGCCGACCTCCTGCATCCCCCGGTTGAACACCACGAACCCGGCCAGCATCAGGGCATAGGCCAGGATCCAAAGGTTCTCGAATACCAGCACCCAGAAGGTACTGCCCAGCATCAGGAATCCGACCAGGGCCATCCACCGGGCCCGCCGCTTGCTCCGCTGGACATGGGCGACATCACGCACGATTCGCATTGGGTCCTTCTGCATTCTCCATCTTGACGGGCTTGACGAGGGTCGTGAGACGAGCGCCGGAGAAATCGGACAATGGCCCAAACGCTGCTAGACCGCGCCGCCGGCGGAGGCAATTATCGTCCAGCCCGACGGTGCCCCGAGTGTAGCACGGGGCAAAGCGCCCTCCGGTCGCCCCCGCACCGCTCCGGGCGACCGACGCGGACGACCGACCCCCTGACTCTGCTAGATTATCGATGGTGTCTGGGGACGATCTACGGTCGCACCATCACCGACCTCCGTCCCCACCGAAGGTATTACCTCCGTACCGGAGCGGTCCAATGCACCCGATCATCGCCGACAACATCGACGCCATCCGGGCCCTCGCCCGCGAGTACGGCGTCCTGCGCCTCGAACTCTTCGGCTCGGCGGCGACCCCAAACTTTGACCCTGCCCGGAGCGACGTCGACTTCCTCGTCGAGTACCCGCCAGATTACGACTATGGCCCGTGGCTCGGGCGTCTCCAAGAACTGGAGTCGGCGCTCGCCAGCCTGCTTCGGTGGGATGTCGATCTGGTGATGACGACGGCGTTGCGCAAGGATCGATTCCGCCTGGAAGCTGCCAAGACGCGAACGGAGATCTACCATGCTCCAGAAGTATCTGACGTGGCTTGAGGACCTCGTCAGGTCATGCGAGTACATCGCCTC
>JBBJOE010000377.1:0-3042 GCA_037721765.1 Thermomicrobiales bacterium | reverse complement strand
CCTTCCGGGCCGCTAGGACCGCTCGGGTCGCCAGGCGCCAGGTCGAAACCCCTGCCCTCTTTTCGGATGGTCAACCTCGTGATCGCGACGAGCCAGGCGGATTCCGTCGACGCGGCTCCCCGTCCGGAGGACCGCCAATCATGCCGACCCATGAGAAGCTGGTCCGGGATCGCATTCCGGACATCATCGCGGCGGAGGGGAAACGGGGCGAGTCGCGTGTCCTTGATGACGCGGAATACGCAGTCTGGCTCGAGGCGAAGTTGGACGAGGAGATCGCCGAGTACCGGTCCAGTGGCGATATCGAGGAACTGGTCGATGTCGTCGAGGTGATCGCGGCGATCGCGGCCCGGCGCGGCACCGATTGGGGGACCTTCGAGGCCAAGAGGCGGGCCAAGCGCGACGCCCGCGGCGGGTTCAGCCGGCGTCTCCTGCACCGGTGGTCCACCCCCTGACCCATTCCCCCATGACGACCGAACACCGGCCCCAGACTGGCGCTTTGCTCCTGCCACTCCGCCTCACGACGAAGGCTCTCCGGCCCGGAGCGGTCGTCCGGGTCGGCCACGACCGGGTAGGCTCAAGCGGCGTCCAGACACCGGGTCACCGTCCCTGGGCGCGGGCTAGGGACGACGATCCCGCACCGGGCACGGGCGACCTCCTCGCTCCCCGAAACCATACGTAGTCTCCTCGCCAGCTCGGTTCGGCTCAGGTCAGGCCGAGACCCCCTGCCGTGCGCCGGTGCCGGGTGATCGGGCGTCGTCCGTAACGTGAGGACCGTTACCTGGCACCAGGACACCGTATCCTTGGGAGCGGATGCCGCTGGGCAGTTACCGTGCCCGGCTCATGGAACCGCCCGATGCCGGGACCGGATCGGGACCGGACGCTCGTCGCGGTACGGGGTCCCGCGTACCGGTATCCCCGCGCATCGGTCAACCGCCGTCACCGAGGGTGCCTCTCTAGACTGGCCACGCGCCGGCTGGGACTGCCTACCGAGGAGCATGATATGGACGACTCCACCTCCCGCCCGCCTGTCGCCGCGAGGTCACCCGGCCGATCGCCCATTACCCCCCGCGCACGGTCTGGCGCGGCACCAGGGGGCACGGGCGCCGCATCCCAAGGCACCGGCATGGTCGCTGGTACGGCCGGTGTCGCTCGCCGTAACCCGGCCCTGGCCGGGATGGGCGCGGCCCTGGTGATGCTGGCGGCCCAGCTCGCCTGGCGCCTGGCGGGAGACGGCGACGGCACGGTGCCCAGCTTTCCCGAGATCATCGTCGCCGCCATCTCCCGGCTGACGCCCCTCGATGTCTTCGGCACCGTGACCGAGACCTATGGCAGCCTCGCCAAGCAGAGCCTGTTCGTCGCCGTCCTGATCGGCATCATCGCCTTCGGGGCCACCGCCGGAGATTGGGCCGACCGGATCGCCCGGTCCTCCGGCGGGGGCACCCCGCGCCGGATCGGGGCCGGGATCGCGGTCGCCATGGGCCTGCTCCTGTTCACCGGACTCGTCATCCTCCCCGTCGCCCACCTCGGCACCTTCGCCGCCGCCAGCGGGTCCAGCGGTGCCATCCGGGTCCAACTCCTGGTCACCTTCGCCCTCTTCGGCGTCGCCTGGGGCTGGCTCTCGGCCCCGGTCAAGGCCGTCCCGGCCTGGTCGAACGACGCGGACACCATCGGCCGGCGCCAAATGATGGGTCGGGGCAGCCGGGCCCTGCTGGCCATGTTTGGCCTGGCCGTGGTCGGCGACAGCGCCCGCCGCCTGCTCGGCTCCGGGCCGGAGGGCGACGTCGACCAGAGCCGGTCCGATGCCCAGGCGATCGCCAACGCCGCTCGCCAGCCCGCCCCGCCTCCCGTCGCCTCGCCCGTCGCCAGCCCCGACGCGGGTCAGCTCGCCGATCCGGCCCAGGCGTTCGCCGCCCTGGAGGTGGGCGGTGACCTCACCCCGGTGATCACGTCCAACGCCGACTTCTATCACGTCTCCAAGAACATCTCGGACCCGACCCCGTCGTCCGACGGCTGGTCCCTGACGATCGCCGGCCTCGTCGACCGCGAGGTGAGCTTCAGTTTGGACGACCTGGTCGCCCGGGCCACGACCCGGAAGATCACCACCCTCTGCTGCATCTCCAACGAGCTGAACGGCGACCTGATCGGCACCGCCGAATGGCAGGGCGTCCCCCTGCGGGACCTCCTGGCCGAGGCCGGGATCCGTCCAGAGGCGCTCGACCTCGTGGCCCGGGCGGCCGACGACTATGCCGATTCCTTCCCGGTCACCAAGGCCCTCGACCCCGACACGCTGCTGGTCGTGGGGATGAATGGCGAGACCCTGCCGACCGACCACGGCTTCCCGGCCCGCCTGATCGTGCCCGGCATCTTCGGGATGAAGAACGTCAAGTGGTTGGAGCGGATCGAACTGGTCGCCGAGGACTTCGAGGGCTACTGGCAGACCCGGGGCTGGAGCGACACCGCCGTACCCCAAATCTGGGGGCGGATCGACACCCCGGCCCCCGGCGACTCGATCGTCGCCGGGCCCGTCACCCTGGCCGGGGTCGCCGCGGCGGGCGACCGGGGCATCTACCGGGTCGAGGTCAGCCTCGACGACGGCGAGACCTGGGCCATCGCGACCCTGGAAGAACCGATCAATGCCCCGCTGACCTGGGTCCGCTGGCTCCTGCCACTCCAGGCCGAGCCTGGCGCCGAGTACCAGGTCCGCCTCCGGATCACCGATGGGGAGGGCGTCACCGCCCCCCGTGACCGCCAGCCCCCCCTCCCCGACGGCGCCACCGGCTGGCCCAGCCGGACGGTCGCCGTCGAGGGGTAGCGCGGGGCGGCGAGGACGCGCTCCTTCGTTCCCCGTCGCACACTTGGCAACGTACGGAAAATCCGTAGGGACGTCGATCGCTGCGCCCGTCTCGGGGAAGTCCGGTCTGGTCTGGCGCCGAATCGGGTCGCCGGGCGCGGGACTGGCGACCCGGTAAATCGCGATACGACGTGGGGAATCCGGCCCCGGGAAGTGGATAGCCCTGCCCTGCTCAGGGCGTCCCGTCGGGG
>JBBJOE010000061.1:0-11521 GCA_037721765.1 Thermomicrobiales bacterium | reverse complement strand
GTCGCCACCGGAGGAGGTGGCTCGATCGTGGGCGGCGGCGGCGGGTCGGTGGGAGCCGGAGGTGGCGGCGCGGTCGGCGCCGGGCCTGGGTCGAACGTCGGTTCCGGCTCGAAAGGTGGCTCCTCCGGGGTCACCGGCTCTTCGGGAACTCGTGGTTCTTCTGGGATCACCGGCTCCTCGGGGATCGCCGGTTCGTCGACGGGCCCACCCGTGGGGTCCTCGACCACCGCTGGTTCGGACTCCGGTTCGACGACATCAGCCGGTTCCTCACTGGCCAACCCGCCCCGGACGACGGTGATGAGGACATCGGTTCCCTCCTCAGACCCGGTCAACGTCGCGGTGCCGACGAATCCGGAGATGTTCGCGGCCAGCAGCGCCACCCGTAGCGTCTCCCCGACCGGCACGCCACCGACCTCGCCACAGGCGACGAGCGTCTCGTCGGCGATGTCTGGGAGGCCGATCGCGGAGGCCTGGAGGCTGAATGCCCGGGTGAGCAGGTCGGCGAGTGTCGCGGAAATGGTGGTCTGGCTCGATATCGCCGGGATGGCGAGAGGCACGCCCGTCGGCAGTTCATCCCGGTCCTCTTCAGCGACACCGGACAAGTCCTCCAGATCGAACGAGACAGCGGTCGCGAGCCCCGAGCAGACGCCCTGCCGGACGCCACTCGGCAGCGGGCCCGAGTCGCCCGGGAGCGGGTCGATCCCCGTCAACGTCTGGGGTGCGGCATCGGTCTGGACCAACTCGACCGTGATGGTGGTTTCGTCCCCGTCCGCGACCAAGGTGGCGATCCCGTAGGCGAGGACCTCTCCGACCGGCCCGAGGCCAATCCTCAGGACGCCGTCCAGGGTCGAACCACCGATCGCCCCACACAGTAATGCGGACGGGTCAGCCTCGCCCTCTCCGGGGATCTCGATCGTGATCGCGTGGGCCCGGCCCAAGATGTCCTCGAGTGAGACCGGGACGGTCGTGGTGCTGAAGGCGACCGGCACGGCCAGGGGAACGCCCACCGCGGAGAGTGGCTCTCGGGCATCCCTGGCCGCCGCACCAGGGTCTGGCGTGGTCGAGAGGATGCCAAGATCGGCGACCGCCTCGGGCTTGGTCGCGTCGCAGATCCCCTCCCGCAGCGCCCCGGTCGCCTCCGGCAGCGACGTGAACGTGGTTTCCAGGACGACGGAGCCATCGTTGGCGACGAGCGACACGACATGATCGCCAGGGAGTAACCCACGGAGGACAACCGGGGATGGCGCCGCATCGAGGATGGGCTGCCCATCGAGCACGACCTGGAACCCGCCGACATCCACCGGCCCGCCCACCACGGCCAGGGCCACGTCGGGACCCGGGATGATCGCTCCCGGGCGGGGATAGGCGATGCGAGGAGCGGCCTGGGACGCCACGCCGGTGGCCGGGCCCACGGGCGGCACGATCGCGAGGAACAGTGCCAAACTCGCCATCGTGACGATCGCCCGGTGCAGGTGGTCGCGTCGGATCGTCATCTGCGTTCGACTCCCGCCTCATCGCCATGCCGGTCCGCCGGGACGGTCGTCCAACGCGGGCCGGGTCTCAACAAATCGCCCGATTATGCTAGCACGCCCCACCCGGCACCGTCCTTGCGGCGAGGCGTTCGAAATACCGTCCGCACGCCGCCGGGAGCGCCGGTCTAGACCGTACCACGGCCATGCCACCCGGCGAGAGCCCGGTCGCAACGGTGCTCGCTCGTGCCCTTCGCCAGCCGACCACCGTGTCTGCCCAACTCATCTGGAGGACCCCATGCCGGCCGCAACCACCACCCGTTCCCATCCCGGGACACCAGTCGATGCCCGGCCGAAGCCACCCAGTAGCATCCTGATCGAGAACGTGTCGCCTCAGGTTGATGGTGGACGATACCCCGTCAAGCGCGAAGTCGGTGACTCCCTGGAGGTGACCGCCGACATCTTCCGCGAGGGTCACGAGCACCTGGCCGCCGTTCTCCGGATCCGGGACTGGCAGGCCGCGACCTGGGACGAAGTGGAGATGACGCACGTCGACAACGACCGGTGGGGTGCCGCTGTCCCACTCCAACGCAATACGCGGATGGTCTACACGGTCGAAGCGTTTCCCGATCTGTTCGGCACCTGGGCCGACGAGATCGGCAAGAAACTCGGGGCGGGCCTCGACGTGGGCAGCGAGATCCTGGAGGGCCGCGCCATCCTCGACGAGATCGTCGACCGGGCCGGAGCCGATGCGCCCACTTTGACGCGAGCCCTGGAACGGTCCGGTGGCGCGGCGACCCAGAGGGAGGCGGTCGACGCCCTGTTGACCGACGATGTGCTCGCCAGCGTCCTACGCCATCGCTCCCGGGCCGGCAGTGCCCAATACCCGGTCGAACTGACCGTGATCGTGGACCGGGTCGCGGCCCGCTTCGCCGCCTGGTACTCCATGTTCCCGCGATCGGCGGGGACGGTCGAAGGCCAGGGGGCCACGTTCCACGACGTGATCACCCAACTTCCCCGCATCGCGGCGATGGGGTTCGATGTCCTGTATCTCACGCCGATCCACCCGATCGGGTCCACGAAGCGTAAGGGGAAGAACAATACGCTCAACGCCATGCCCGGCGACCCGGGCGTTCCCTACGCGATCGGCAGTGATGACGGTGGTCAAGACGCGATCGACCCCGGTCTCGGGACCGTCGAGGAGTTCCGAACGCTCGTGGCCGCGGCGGCGGACCACGGGATCGAGATCGCACTCGACCTGGCGATCAACGCCTCGCCGGACCATCCCTGGGTGAGGGAGCATCCGGAATGGTTCTTCAAGCGCCCCGATGGGACCATCAAATACGCCGAGAATCCGCCGAAGAAGTACGAGGACATCTACCCTCTCAATTTCCAAAACCCCGATTGGCATGCTCTCTGGGAAGAGATGAAGCGAATCATGCTGGTCTGGGTCGACTGGGGCGTCAAGACCATCAGGGTCGACAACCCGCACACCAAGCCGACCGCCTTCTGGGAATGGTTGATCACCGAAATTCACCGAGATCATCCAGACGTCATCTTCCTGTCGGAAGCGTTCACGCGGCCGAAGGTGATGAAGGCCCTGGCAAAGGCGGGCTTCGCCCAGTCCTATACCTACTTCACCTGGCGCAACTTCAAGCGGGAGATCACCGAGTACCTGACCGAACTCTCCGCGACCGACGTCAAGGAGTACATGCGCGGGAACTTCTTCACCAATACCCACGACATCCTCCCCTATATCCTGCAGGAGGGCGGCCGCCCCGCCTTCAAGATACGTCTCGTCCTGGCCGCGACCCTGTCGTCTGTCTACGGGATCTACAGCGGCTATGAGCTCTGCGAGAACACGCCGGTGCCGGGGAAAGAGGAATACCTCAACTCGGAGAAGTACGAGTACAAGGTCTGGGATTGGGACCGTCCGGGCAACATCGTCGACTACGTCTCGGCCGTCAACAGGATTCGCCGGGAACACCCAGCCCTCCAGGAGTACGACAACCTCCGCTTCCACGAGGCGGAGGACGATACCATCCTGTGTTACTCCAAATCGACCCCGGACCATGCCGACACGGTGGTGATGGTCGTGAACGTGGACCCGTTCCAGCCGCACGAGACCACGATCGAGTTGCCGATCGGCGATTGGGGCATCGCGGACGACGAGCAGTACCGGGCGACGGACCTCCTCTCCGGCGAGACGTTCATGTGGACCGGGGCCCGGCAGACGGTCTGGCTCGATCCGCGGACGGAACCTGCCCTGATCCTGTCGATCCAACCGTGGACACACGTCGAGTTCGCCGAACCTTGCTATTGATGACCAGCCGCGGCGATGCCGCACCCGTTCCGGTCTCGCGCCGTGCCCGTGCCAGGGCCGGTCGGGAACCGGAGCTGAGCGGGCATCCGGAAGGACATTGGGCCATAATGCGAACGTGACCCGACGGGAGGGTCGAGGCTGAATGGTCGCGCCGTCTCACGGGCCGCGACGGGGGGTGAGCCAAGCCGATGCTGGTCCGAGACGAGTTCTGGTTCAAGGACGCGTTGATCTACGAGGCGCCGGTGAAGTCCTTCTACGACTCCACCAACGACGGCATCGGCGACTTCCCGGGCATGATCGAAAAGTTGGACTACATCCGGGACCTCGGGGTCGATTGCATCTGGCTCTTGCCGGTCTATCCCTCTCCGCTCCAGGATGACGGCTACGACATCGCGGACTTCACATCGGTCCACCACGACTACGGCACGCTGGAGAACTTCAAAGACTTCATCGACGCCGCCCACGCGAAGGGCCTGCGCGTCATCGCCGACATGGTGATGAACCATACCTCCGACCAACATCCCTGGTTCCAGGAAGCCCGTTCGGACCCGGACTCGCCGAAGCGGGACTACTACGTCTGGAGCGATGACCCGACGACCTACAGCACCGCCAGGATCATCTTCACCGACACCGAGGTCTCGAACTGGTCCTACGACAACGTGGCCGGGAAGTTCTTCTGGCACCGCTTCTTCAGCCACCAGCCCGATCTCAACTACGACAATCCCGACGTCCATCGCGAGATGTTGAACGTTGTCCGGTTCTGGATGAACCTTGGCCTAGACGGATTCCGCTGCGACGCGGTGCCCTACCTCTACGAGCGGGAGGGGACAAACTGCGAGAACCTGGAAGAGACGCACGGCTTCCTCCGCACCTTGCGCCGGATGATCGACGACGAGTACCCCGGCACGATCCTGCTGGCGGAGGCCAACCAGTGGCCGAGCGACGTGGTCCAGTACTTCGGGACGGAGGCGGAACCCGAGTTCCACATGGCCTTCCACTTCCCGCTGATGCCACGGATGTACATGGCCATGCGGCGCGAGTCTCGCACCCCGATCGTCGAGATCATGGAAAGTACGCCCCACATCCCCGACGGGTGCCAATGGGCGATCTTCCTCCGCAACCACGACGAACTGACCCTTGAGATGGTCACCGACGCCGAGCGGGACTATATGTACTACGAGTACGCGAACGACCCCCGGATGCGGATCAATCTCGGCATTCGCCGCCGTCTGGCACCTTTGTTAGACAACGGCCGCCGCCAGATCGAGATGATGAACTCGCTGCTGTTCTCGATGCCGGGCACCCCGGTCGTCTACTACGGCGACGAGATCGGGATGGGCGACAACATCTACATGGGCGACCGCAACGGGGTCCGCACCCCGATGCAGTGGAGTGGCGACCGGAACGGCGGATTCTCCCGCGCCGACTGGGCCCGCCTCTACTCCCCCAGCATCATGGACCCGGTCTACGGATATCAGTCCGTCAACGTCGAGGCCCAGACCCGGACCCCCACCTCACTCCTGAACTGGACCCGTCGTCTGATCGCCGTCCGAAAGCGCTACAAGGCCTTCAGCCGGGGCTCGCTCGAGTTTCTCCACCCGGACAACTTGGCCGTCCTCCCCTATGTTCGCCGGTGGGAGAACGAGACGATGCTCTGCATCGTCAACCTGTCTCGCTTCGTCCAGTGCGCCGAATTGGACATGAGCCAGTTCGCCGGATACCAGCCGGTGGAATTGATGGGCGAGACGCGCTTCCCCCGGATCGGTGATCTCCCGTACTTCATGACCCTCGGCCCGCACTCCTTCTACTGGTTCCGCCTGGAACCGGGCCCGCCGGACGTCTGAGATGGGCGAACAGGGGTTGCAGACATCCGGTCACGGCCCGCATGGCGCCGGGACGGATCAGGTCTGGGAGGACATTTCCCGGGTCCTCGTGGAGCGTGGACCGGCGTTCCTCGCCTCCCGGAGATGGTTCGGAGACAAGGCCCGCCGGATCGTCTCCATCGATCCGCTCGACCACGTCACGGTCGCGGCCGGTCTCGACCTGTTCGTGCCGGTCATCGCCGGAGTCCGTTTCGCCGATGGCGACGACGAGCGGTACTTCGTACCGTTGGTCATCACCGAAGCACCGGTGGCCGACCACGTCTCTCTCGGTCAGGTGACCGTGGACGGTCGGCCATGTCAGGTCGCCGAGGCGATCGCGGTCGAGTCGTTCCGGGGTTGGCTGCTCGATCGCCTGGTCTTGCCCGTTCCGCTCACCATGCGGCACGGCACGTTGACCTTCACCCCGACCTCGGTCCTAGACGCCTATATCTCCGCCGCCCGGACCGGGCCGAGCCGGGTCGTGACCGGCGAGCAGAGCAACTCTTCGATCGTCTACGGCGACGCCGCGATCCTGAAGGCGTTTCGTAAGCTGCAGCGGGGAACGAACCCGGACATCGAGATCGGCCGCTATCTCACGGACGATACGGGTTTCTCGCACGCCCCGCCGCTGCTCGGCGCGATCGAGTACACCGCCGATGGGGGCGACCTCACGTCGATCGCGGTGCTGCAACTGTTCGTCCCCAGCAGGGGAGACGCCTGGACGTCCCTCTTGAACGATCTGCGTCATCTCCTGGCGACCGTCGGCCCGGAGCGGGACGAGATGATGCTGCGCCTCGAGGGGGAAGCCGCCCTCTTGGGGAGAAGGACGGGAGAGCTCCACGTCGCCCTAGCCGGTGCGCCGTCCGGCCACGCGATGGCACCGGAGACGATCACCGTGGAGGATGCCGGAGCATGGGCATCGACCCTGACGCGGGAGACCTCGATGTTTTGGTCTGACCAGGGAACCGTGACGACATCAGCCGCGGATGATCCGGCCAACCAACGCCCCGATCCCGCGCTGACCGCCGCGGCGTCTGGATACGCGGACCTCGTTGGGTTCGCCAAGACGCGCGTCCACGGTGACTACCACCTCGGTCAGATCCTCCACACGTTGACCGGGGACGTGATGATCCTCGACTTCGAGGGAGAACCGTCCCGACCGGTGGAGGAGCGTCGGAGGAAGACCTCGCCGCTCAAAGACGTCGCCGGCATGCTCCGGTCATTTACCTACGCCCGGGTTGCCATCCTCCGGGCGTCGGCGACCAGGCCGGGCCCCGACGCGGGAGCGGAGTCCACGTTGGGGACGTGGGAAGCTGCGTCCCGGCGGGAGTTCCTCACCGCATACCGGACAGCGACCCAGTCCTCGCCCGTGCCGTTGTACCCCAACGGGCAATCAGCGTTCGATCGCGCCCTGCGGGCCTGGGAAGTGGAAAAGGCGATCTACGAAGTCCGCTACGAGCGAAACAACCGGCCCGACTGGCTTCCCCACGTCCTCGCCACGCTCGACCGGCTGACCGTGGCGGACGATCCGCCCGAGGACTGACCAGCGGCCCCTGACGACCCAACGTGACGGCGGGGGCACTCGGGATGGTTTCCGGATGCCCCTCTCCTCTCGGGATCGTTCGATCGCCACCGGGTCGGCGCGCGGGGGTGGACCGTATTGGCCCGCCCCAACGATCAGGCTGGCCAGGCGCCTGTGCTCACCCGCTCACCGCTCCGGTCAGTGCCTCGGCGCCGTCGGGAGGGGCCACGTTACCCTGTCGGGCGGCGAAGACCCGGTAGTCGATGAACGGGAACGGATTGTCACGTTCGGCCAAGTTGGCGAGGGTCTCCCGGTCGTCGTCGGTCGGATCGGTGTCGCGCTCGGCCATCTCGGCGAGCCGTTCGAACCGCTCGACGTGTTCGGAGAACCGCTCGGAAGCGTATTCTTTGGCCTGGCCGGTCGTCACCAGGAATGGCCAGTCACTGCTCTGGAGCAGGAGCAACTCGCGGGCCGTCTGGTTGAGCAGATCCTCCTTCTCTCCCGTCGCGGCGGGAAAGCGCTCGACCAGGGCCTCCATCCGCGACTCGGCGGCGTGGATCGGCGGCCACATCCACTCGGTATCGACATTCAACCAGGTGAAGTGGTTGCCGCCCGCGCCCCAACTGGACTCCGGCAGGACCATCACCCGTTCCGGGACGTACTCCCGGACGATCTTGGTCGCGGTGGACATCTCGATCGTCGCGCTGTTGGCGAGACCGCGCAGGACCTCTTTCAGCCAGTCGACACCCTCGAACCACCAATGTCCGAAAAGTTCGGTGTCGTAGTTGGACGCGATGACGCCCGGCTTGCCATTCTGGCGGTGGTATTCCTCCAGTAGCTCCTCGACGAGCGATACGTAGTGAGCCGCTTGTTCCCTGGTCCGCTCCATGGCCTTGTCTGGGTCGTAGGGAGGCTTCTCGCCCAGATCGACCCCGGCCCCGCCGATTCGCCAATACTGCATTCCGGAGACACCGTCCTTACGGTGAAACTCCCGGTAGGCGAAGTCGCCCGGATAGCCGAATGTGCCGGACCAGACTTGCTGGCCAGTGCGGTTGTTCCGGCCGAGGACCGCGACCTTGCCTGGCGCGTCTCCGACCCAATAGGCTTGGAACGTCGTGCCGGGTTCGGACTGCTCGTCGGCGGTGAGTTCGACCGCGTAGCGACGGGTGACCTCCCCGTAGGGACCGATGGCCTCCCCGGCCGCCTTGCCGACCGGACGTCCGCCCTCGACGGTGTGGGTCTCGCTGAAGAAGACCTCGATTCCCTGGGCCGCCAGGAACGATTCGATACCCGGCCGGAGGGTATCCTCGCCGTTGGCATCGTCGTGGTATGCCGGGCGGTAGGCGCACTCCGGCAGCCAGATGGCCGTCGGGGCCTGGCCGAAGTGGCGCCGGTACGACGAGATGCCGGTCGCGATCTGACCGTAGATCGAGGAATCCCGGGAGAGGAGCGGTAAGTAGCCGTGGGTCGCGGCGCAGGTCGAGATCTCGATCCGGCCCCGGTCCTGGAGCGTTTTGAACGCGGCGATCACGTCCTTGTCATAGCGATCCTCGAACGAGCCGAGCACGCGGCCATACCAGTGGTGATAGAACCGGGCCAGGTCCCGCATCGCCGTGTCACCGACCGCCTCGAAGCGGTCGACATCGTTCGCCGCCCAGGCCGACCTCTCGGCGGCGTAGTGGACGAAGTGGTCGCCGATCAGGGGGTCGGCCAACTGCTCGGCCAAAATTGGCGTGATACCCACTGTCAACTGGTAGGGCACGCCCTCGGCGTCCAAGTCGTAGAGCGCATTCAGCAGCGGGATATAGGTTTCGGCGAGGGCCTCGTGGACCCACTCTTCGCCATGGGGCCACATGCCCGCCTGGCGCGCGTAGGGCAGGTGAGAATGGAGCACGAACGTGAACGCCCCGTCAGTCATCGGTCTTCCTCCGGTCGATCCGCTCGCCACCGCGACCAGACTCCACCACATCACTTCGCGAGTCGTTCTGCACGATCGTGGCGCACCCGGCGCAACACGACGCACTTCGCCGCCAAGACACCCCCGAACTCACCTATGGTGGAGGGGATGCCTAGTGCCCTCAACGGTGTAATCATACGGGTTATGGCCACGCGGCCCGTTTGGCGCCTTGACCCGGCCGTAGGTCCAGACCATCTCGGCCAGCCCATCGGCCAGCCCATCGTGCAATTGGTGTGACTCGAAACGCCACCCCCAGTTGCCGGTCGGGCGCCCGGGCACGTTCATGCGCGCCTCGTCGCCGAGTCGCATGACGTCCTGCAAGGCGATGATCGCCGTGTCGGCGATCGAGGCGAGTGCCAAGCGGATGAGATCCCAGGCAATGTCCTGGCCGTCACGGCCCAGGTACCGGGTGATCGCGGCACGCTCGCCGTCCGATCGGCTGGCGAACCAGCCGACCGTGGTCTGGTTGTCGTGCGTCCCGGTGTAGACCACGTCCGCCGACACGTAGTTGTGGGGCAGGTAGGGGTTGGCCGGATCGTCCTCGAAAGCGAACTGCAGCACCTTCATGCCGGGAAACCCGAGCTCGTCCCGCAATTCGATCACGTCCGGCGTGATGACACCCAGGTCCTCGATCACGAACGGGGTCGCCCCGACCTCGCGGGCGATGGTCTCAAAGATGTCCGTACCGGGGCCCCCCTCCCATTGCCCACCCTCGGCGGTCGCCTGGCCATAGGGCACCACCCAGGCGGCGGCGAAGGCGCGGAAGTGGTCGATCCGGATGATGTCTACCGTCGCGAGCATGGCCCGCACCCTCGCCACCCACCAAGCGTACCCAGACGCGCGGTTGGCCGCCCAATCGTAGACGGGATTGCCCCAGAGTTGGCCGGTGGCCGAGAAGGGGTCGGGGGGCACACCCGCGATCACCGTCGGCGTCCCGGACTCGTCAAGCCGGAAGATCTCCCGGTGGGACCAGGCGTCGGCGCTGTCGTGGGCGGCGAAGATCGGGATGTCGCCGATGATCCGGATATCCCGCTCATTGGCATACCGCTTGACTTCAGACCACTGGCGTCGGAACTGGAACTGCTCGAACTGTTGATAGCGGACCTCGTCGGCCAGCTTCTCCCGCCATTCGGAGATCGCCTCCGGGTCGCGCCGCCGGATCGGCTCTGCCCAATCGGTCCAAGCGACGCCGCCGTGAGCCCGCTTGACCGCGACGAAGAGGGCATAGTCGTCGAGCCAGTCGCTCTCGGCCTCGCGAAAGGCATCAAAGGCGGGCCGCTGGTCGGCCGCCGCGCCGGCCCGGAAGCGGTCGAACGCCCGGCGGAGTAGCGGAAGTTTGTACCGTTGGACGCGCTCGAAATCAACCTCGAACGCCGGGAAATCGGGGGCGTCCCGCAGATCGGCCTCGTCGAGGAGACCATCACCGGCCAGCCAGTTCAAGGAGATCAGGAGCGGGTTGCCGGCGAAGGCCGAGGGGGAGGCGTATGGCGAGTCGCCGAACCCGGTCGGGCCGAGCGGCATCACCTGCCACCGTCGCTGGCCGCCCCTCGCCAGCCAATCCACGAACCGGAAGGCGGCAAAACCAAGGTCACCGACGCCGTGGGGTCCGGGGAGTGACGTCGGGTGGGCCAAGACCCCGCTGACGCGGTCCGATGGCATGGGAAGCTCCGATCGCTAATCGCGCCGGCACGTCGCACGGCCAGGACCGCGCCCGCGGTACGAGGACACACTGATAGGAGGGATGTCGCATTTAATGCGCCAGGCAGCGTCTCGGCAGTTGCGCCCGATGGTCTATGGCTCTTCCAGGCTGTCCCGCAGGATATCCATGTGCTCGAGGGCCAAACCGGTGCCGATCGCGACGCACGTGAGCGGGTCGTCGGCGACGTAGCAGGGTACCCCGGTCACCTCGGTCAGGAGATCCGGTAGGTGCCGGAGCAGGGCACCGCCGCCGGTGAGGATCATGCCCTTGTCGATGATGTCGGAGGACAGCTCGGGAGGCGTCTCCTCCAAGACGGCGCGGACCGCGCCGATGATCGCCTCCAGCGGCTCGTTGATCGCGTCGGTCACCTCGCTGGCGTGGATCTGGATCGTGCGTGGCAAACCGGCGACCTCGTCGCGGCCCCGGACCTCCATCGCCACGTCCTCCGGCAACGGCACGGCACTGCCGATGGCGATCTTGACCTCCTCGGCGGTGCGCTCACCGATCCGCAGGCTATACCGGCGCTTGATGAAGGCGCTGATCGCCTCGTCGAAGCGATTCCCGCCGACCCTCAACGAGCGGGCGACGACAATCCCGTTCAGGGAGATTACGGCGACCTCGGTCGTGCCGCCGCCGATGTCGATGATCATGTTGCCGGAGGGGTCCGCGACCGGCACCCGGGCCCCGAT
>JBBJOE010000376.1:0-3053 GCA_037721765.1 Thermomicrobiales bacterium | reverse complement strand
CGGCGGCGATGCTGGGGCCCAAGCGACTATGAGTGGACGGCGACCGGGCGGGCGTTCCAGGCGGCGCGGGGTGATCTGGCATCGCGTCCCGGACCTTCACATCGCCCTGACACCGCGGACCGCCACCGGTGTACCATCCGCGGCAACGAGCGGGGCACCGGCGCCACGGCGGAACCGGTGCCTGACCCACCGACGGCATGCCCGACGATCCGGTCCGAGGTCGCATGGTCGCCACGACCCCACACGAACCCGGCGACGCCCCCACCCCCGCCTCCGGCGAGAGGGGCCCGGGGATGGCCCCCGGCCCGCGCGCCGCCGACGACGCGGAGTCGGCCCTCGTCGCCGCCCTGCGCCTTGGCGACGAGGGGGCGTACCAGTCCCTGGTCGAACGCCATCACGGCTCGCTGGTCCGCCTGGCCCGGGTCTGGGTGCGAGACGGGGCCGCCGCCGAAGAGGTCGCCCAGGAGACGTGGATCGCGGTGCTACGTGGCCTGGACGGCTTTGAGGGGAGATCGCGCCTCCAGAGCTGGATCTTCAGCATCCTGGTCAACCAGGCCAAGCGGCGGGCGGTCCGGGACCGGCGCACGGTCTCCTTCTCGGCCCTCGGCGCGACCCATGGTGACGACGGCGGGTGGTCGGTGGACCCCGACCGGTTCTTCCCCGCCGGGCACCCGGACGCCGGTCGCTGGAACCGGCCGGTGACGCTGCGGGAAGGGGCCCCCGAAGTCTTCCTGCTCTCGAACGAGGTCAGCGGCCGGGTCCTGATCGCGATCGAGGACCTGCCCGCCAACTACCGGGCCGTCATCATCCTGCGCGACGTCGAGGGGTGGTCGGCCGACGAGGCCTGCGCCATCCTAGGCCTGACCGCCGCCAACCAGCGTGTCCTGCTGCACCGGGCCCGCTCCAAGGTCCGCGAGACGCTCGAGCCCTACCTGCATGCACCGGACGAGGATGCCCATGCTTCCTGACCCGACCGAAGTCCTCCGGGGAAAGACGGACGAGATGACCTGCCAGGAATTGGTGGAACTCGTCACGGCCTATCTCGACATGGCCCTCGATCCCGAGACCGAACGACGCTTCGAGGAGCACCTGGCGGAGTGCCCCTCCTGTCCGGCCTACGTCGAGCAAATCCGTCTCACCATCGCCGCGTTGGGCTCCATCAGGGCCGCCGACCTCCCGCCGGTGACGCGGGAGGCGCTGCTCACCCACTTCCGGACCTGGAACGCCGCCCGCTGACCGGAATCGCCATGGGCCGACCCAACCACCTCAGCCGTCGCCCGCCCCGAGCCGGACCACCGGGTTGCGGAGCGTGCCGACCCCCGCGACCGTGATCTCGACATCGTCACCATCCTCCAGCGTCATGTCCGATGGGGGGATGATCCCGGTGCCCGTCATCAGGAAGACCCCGTCCGCGAAGGACTGATGGCGGAACAGGTACTCGACCAGGACATCGTAGGTGCGGTGCATCTGCCCGGTGCCGGTCCGGCCCGTGAACAGCGTCTGCCCCCCGCGCCGGATCGTCAGGTCGATCGCCAGGTCACGGGCATCGGGCACCTCCCACATCAGGGCGATGATCGGGCCGAGCGCGGCGCACCGGTCATAGATCTTGGCCTGCGGCAGGTAGATCGGGTTTTCGCCCTCGATGCTGCGGGAGGAGACGTCGTTCCCCGCGGTGTAGCCGACCGTCTCACCATGCCGGTTCAAGACCAGCACCAGCTCCGGTTCCGGCACGTCCCAGGTCGAATCGCCCCGGATCGCCACCGGTTCGCCCGGCCCGGACACCCGTCCCGGCGTCGCCTTGAGGAACACCTCGGGCCGCTCCGCGTCATAGACGCGCTGGTAGACGTCCTGCTCGGTCGACTCCTCCATCCGGGCATCGCGGGACCGCAGGTAGGTCACTCCCGCCGCCCAGACCTCCTGGCGGTCGATCGGGGCCAGGAGCCGGACCGACCCCAGGGGCAAGCCGCCAGGACCGGTCGCCACCAAGGCATCCAACCGGTCCCGCAGGACGGCGGCGGGCATCGCCAGCGCCTCGGCCAGGCTCGCCGGGCCGCCCCCCCGCCCGACATCGAGGACGTGGTCCCCCGCGATGAGTCCGAGTCGCCCCGGACCGTCGTCACCAGACCGGTACATGCAGAGTGCCACGCGACGTTCCTCCCGATTCGCCGAACGATGCCGCGAGATGGATATCCGGCCAGACCCATGTCCCGAGCGCGGACCAGCCCAGGGGCGGCGACGCCGGACCCCTTCTCGGCCACGTGGACCCCTCGGGCCGCACCAGGCGGTCGGCAACCCGTGCCGGCGCCCCACGGCCGCGGCCATCCTACGGGAACGGGCCACCCCTGCCAACGGCCAACGGCCAACGCCGCGCCGGGACGATCGTCCGCGTCATTCCGCCGGCCGGGCGGCGGGCATGATCAACGCCCGGTCCCGCCCGGCCAGGATGCGGTCGACCGTCTCGTCCGGGGAAAGGGACGCGTTGTCGATCCTCGGGCCCATCTCGGCAAGTTCGCCGCGCAAGACCGCATCGAGATGGACCCACTGTCGGGCGACCCGCTTCACGATCCGGGCCGCATCCCGCGCCAGTACCACCGCGGGGTCGGGCGCCAGGACGAGCGGGCCAACGCGCCACCCCGGCAGCGCCACCTGGTACTCCCCGAGTTGGGCCCGGGAGACGATCACGAAGTCGATCACGAAGTCGATCACGGTGACGAACCCGGCCCGACAATAGCCGTCCGCGAAGCGACATCGCAGCGCCCGGCACAGGGCCAATTGCCGGTCGGCCTCCTCCGGGGGCTCGCCACCCGGCGGCACGCCGCCGCTGACCACCCACTCCCCCAACCGGTCGGCCTCGACGTGGGCGGCGGCCGGGAGCCGTTCGGCGAGTCGCCGCGCCGTCGTCGTCTTGCCACTGCCCGGGATGCCGCTGACCAGCCACACGTCCGGGCCGTCTCGCGCCACGCTCACGACTCACCGACCTCTCCATCGAGCCACCGCTGCAACCACGCGACATCGCGCCAAACGCGGTCCCGGACCTCGGGCGCCAGCGGTCT
>JBBJOE010000375.1:0-3096 GCA_037721765.1 Thermomicrobiales bacterium | reverse complement strand
TGGTCCTCCCGCGCCGGGAGTGCCCGCCCGACGAGCGTGAGCAGCGCGTCGAGTGCCGGGTCCCATGGCTCGGTCAGGTCGGTCACGCGGACTCGGATCGAGCGGGGCGTCACCCGGACCGCCTGGCCGAAGCGGCGCCGCAAGGCCCTCTCGTCCAACGCGGCGGTCTCGACGGGACGGATCACGATCTCGCGCTCCCGCTCGACGATCGAGTCGATCCCGAGCCGCTGGCAGCGCAGGCGAAGGGTGATCAGGGCGAAGAGGCGACGGACCTCGTCCGGCGTGTCCCCGAAGCGGTCCTCCAGTTCCCCGCGCATCGCGAGTAGCTCGGCGTCCGAGGTGACGGCGGCGATGCGGCGATACGTCGCCAGGCGCAGTTCGGTGTCCGCCACGTAGGAGGCGGGAATGAGCGCGGTCAGCGGCAGGTCGAGGGTGATGGGGCCCTGTTCGACGGTCGGGTGACCCTGTTCGATCTCCTCGACGGCCTGGCGGAGGAGGCGCATATAGAGTTCGAAGCCGATCGCCTCGATGTGGCCGCTCTGCTCGCCGCCCAGCATGTTGCCGGCGCCCCGGATCTCGAGGTCCCGGGTGGCGACCTGGAGACCGGCCCCGAGTTCGGTCGCCTCCTGGATCGCCTCCAAGCGCTCCTGGGCCTCGGTCGACAGGAGCTTCTCGGGCCGGTGGAGCAGATAGGCGTAGGCCCGGTTGGAGGCCCGGCCGACGCGGCCCCGGAGCTGGTAGAGCTGGGTCAGGCCGAGGGTGTCGGCGTTGTCGATGACGATGGTGTTGACGTTCGGGATGTCGATCCCGGACTCGATGATCGTGGTCGAGATCAGGACGTCGAACTCGTGGCTAACGAATTGGAGAATGACCTCCTCCAGCACCGACTCCTCCATCTGGCCGTGGCCGACGCCGAACCTGGCCTCCGGCACGAGGGTCCGCAGGCGGTGGGAGAGCCGGTCGATGTCGTGGACCCGGTTGTGGACCACGTAGACCTGGCCGCCACGGTCGATCTCCCGCAGGATCGCCTCGCGGATGGTGCGGTCGTCGTAGCGGGAGACGAAGGTGCGGATCGGGAGGCGGTCGCGGGGGGCGGTGTCGATCAAGCTGATGTCGCGGATGCCGGCCAGGGCCATGTGCAGGGTGCGGGGGATCGGGGTCGCGGTCATCGTCAGGACATCGACCTCGGTCCGGAGTCGCTTCAGGAACTCCTTCTGGCGGACGCCGAAGCGTTGTTCCTCGTCGACGACGACCAGGCCCAGGTCTTTGAAGGCGACGTCACGCTGGACGAGACGATGGGTCCCGATCACGATATCGACGGTCCCGTCCGCCAGGCCGCCGAGGATCGTGGCCTGCTGCGGGACGGTGCGGAGGCGGGACAACATCTCGACCCGGACCGGGAAGGCGGCCAGGCGATTGCTGAAGGTCGCGAAATGCTGCAGGGCCAGGACGGTGGTCGGGACGAGGATGGCCACCTGGCGGCCGGCGTTGACGGCCTTGAACGCGGCCCGCAGGGCCACCTCGGTCTTGCCGAACCCGACGTCGCCGCAGACGAGCCGGTCCATCGGACGGTCGGTCTCCATGTCGTGCCGGACGGCGTCGATCGCCCGCTGCTGGTCGGGCGTCTCGACATACGGGAAGGAGGCGGCCAGCTCGAGGTCCCACGGGGCGTCGGGGGGGAACGGCGGTTTGGTACCGGCCTCGCGGGCGGCGTAGAGCTGGATCAGCTCGAAGGCCATCTCGCGGATGGCACGGCGGACCCGCCCCTTGACCCGGACCCACTCCCCGGAACCGAGCCGGGTGACATTGGGTTCCAGGCCACCGCCGTAGCGGGTGACGCGGTCGCCCTGGTCGACCGGGACGTAGAGTTTCTCGCCCTTGGCATATTCGAGCAACAGGTATTCCCGCTCGACGCCGCCCTGTTCGAGGCGGACGAGGCCCCGGAAGAACGCTACGCCGTGGTCGACGTGGACCACGTACTCACCGGGTACCAGGGAGCGGACGAGGGCGTTGGCCGCGATCGCCTCCCGTGTCGCGCCGCGGCGGACCTGCTTGCGGAAGCCGAGCACCTCGTAGTCGGACAGGACCAGCACCTTGGCCGCGGGCAGCGACCAGCCGGCGTCGATCCCCGCCGCCTGGAGGTCGAGCGACCCGGCTTCCAGTGGCGGCACCTCCCGGGCGGCGCCCTTCACGCGGCGGGCATAGACGCCGTACGACTCGAAGACCTCCGCGAGGCGGTCCACGTGGTCGGTCCCGACGACCACCCGCCAGCCGTCCGCCAGGCGCGAGGCGACCTCGGCGGCGGCCTCCGCCAAGCGCCCGGCAAAGTGGGGGGCCGCCTCCCAGGCCGGCGCGGCACCCGGACTGGCCGGCGAGAGCGCGTCGTCGCCGTCCCCGGAGACGGAATCTCCGAGCGCGATCCGCTGCCGGTCACCGAGACGGCGGCGCAGCGTTTCCCAGTCCACGCCCGGGTAGGGGATTCCGGCGGGGAGTTCCCCATTCTGCATGGCGGAGGAGAGGTGTTCGGCGGCCCGGGCGGCCGTCTGGCCGGCGGAGAAGGCGATGCCGCCCGGCTCGTCCAGGATCACGAGGGTGGTGGGGGGCAAGTGGTCGAGCAGGCTCGTCATTCCGGGAAGGAAGCCGAGCAGGGTCTGGAGGAACGGGGGGGTGCCACCAGTTCCCATGACCGCCAGGGCGCGGTCCCACTCGTTGCGGACCTCCGGTCGCAGGCCGCCAGCGTCCAGGGCGCGGATGGCTGTCGTCGCTTCGGCCAGCCGCCACAGGGGAAGCTCCGTCGGGGGGAGGAGGCGGACCGCGTCGAGGCGGGCGAGCGAGCGCTGGGTTCCGGGGTCGAAGGAGCGGATCGTCTCCAGGTCGTCGCCAAAGAAGTCGAGCCGGACCGGCAGCGGTGCCCCGGCCGGGTAGAGGTCCAGGATGCTGCCCCGGCGGGCGAAGGTGCCAGGTTCCTGGACGAGCGCGGCGGACTCGTAGCCGAGGCCGACCAACCAGCGGCGGAGACCGGCCGGGTCGACGCGGTCGCCAACGCGCAGGTCACGGCGGTGCGCCGAGAGGTCGGCCGGTGAGAGGACGGGTCGG
>JBBJOE010000374.1:0-3100 GCA_037721765.1 Thermomicrobiales bacterium | reverse complement strand
TCCCGGCTGGGGCCGTTCGAGCGGGTCACCTGGACGACCGGGGTCGCCTGCGAGGCGCGGGGCATCCATCCCGTCGGACCCATCACGTTGCGGGCGGGCGACCCGTTCGGGTTCTTCGTCGCTCGCCAAGAACGAGCGGACGCCGCGCCGATCGTCGTCTTCCCGCGCTTTCGCTCGCGGTTGGACCTCCGGTTGCCGCTGCGGGACCCGCTCGGTTCGACCCGGGTCCGCCACATGCTCCAACGCGACCCGACCCGGATCGCCGGGGTCCGGGCCTACCAGCCCGGTGATCCCTACCGGTCGATCCACTGGCGGGCCACCGCCCGGCTGGGGGAGATCCAGGTCCGCGTCGAGGAGCCGTCCGGCGGGTTGAGAATGGGGCTCTTCCTGAACCTGGACACCTTCGACCACTACTGGGAAGGGCTCGACACCGCGTTGGCGGAGCGGGCGATCTCGGTCGCCGCGTCGCTGGCCCGCTGGGCCGACGACCTTGGGGCGTCGGTCGGGTTGTATGCCAATGGCCTGACGGCAGGGACGGACCGCACCCTGCGCGTGCCGCCGAGGCGGGGCCGCGATCACCAGGCGAGCATGCTGGGCGGCCTGGCCAGCATCTCGCCCTTCTCGACCGTCCCGTTCGAGAAGGTACTGCGGGCCGAGACCGTCCGCTTCCCGCCGGGCAGCACCCTGATCATCATCACCGCTCGCCTGCCCGAGACGACCCAGGCCCTGGTCGTCCGCCTCCTGGCGGCGAGGCAGTCGGTGATCCTGGTCCCATTGGGCGACTGTCCCCGACCCGCCATCCCCGGCCTGCTCATCCAGCACGATCTGTCCGGCCTGGTGGGAGTGGACGAGGGCGAGGCGGCGGGGTCTCGACCGAGCGTTGCGGTGGGCTCGGACCAAGCCGTGACGACCTGACCGTGGATATCCCATCCGCACGCGACGTCCCAACTGGTAGTGGCCAACCGTGCCAGGACGTCGTGGGACAGACCGTCGGCGTCTCCCGCGGCGGCGACGGCGTAGACTGACCGGGTGAACGGTGTCCCTCGCACTCCCCAATCTCCCCCGGCGTGGCTGGCGAACGACCTGGTGATCCCGGATCTCGATCCCGTCGGAGCAGCCTGGCGCGGGCTCGACCCGTGGCACCTGGTGCCGGTCGTCCTGCTGGCGGCGGCGGAGGGGATCTTTGCCTGGTTGGTCTCCGCGTCGGTCCTGACCGATGCCGTCCGGTGGGGTGTAGTCGTGCCGATGGTCGGGGTGATGACCCTGGCGGCCGTCGCGCCCGATGGCCTGGCGGCCCTCGACCTCTGGCCACCCCGAGCCCGGGTCGTCACCGCGTTCGCCGTCATCGTGACGGCGGCGGTGGCCATGAAGGCGATCGCCTTTCCCGGCGAGCGATGGCTGGGCCGGGAGTGGGTCGATGGCGCCGCCCAGGCGTTGCTGGGGCGCGGTGAGGCGACGGTGACGGCCTGGGCGACGATCCTGTTCGTCGCCGCCGCCTGGTGGCGGGGAGGGCAACGCGCCGAGCCGACGGTGGACGGGACGCTGGCATCCCTTCGCCTGGCGGCAGCGGGGCTCCTCGTGGTGCTGCTCGGCCGCGCCCTGGCCGGGACGGAGGCCGGGGATGGGGCCATGGTCGGCGCCGTCGTCGCCATCGTCGCCGGGTTGCTGGGGGCCATCGCGACCCTGCGCCTGGCGGCCGAACGGCTCGATGCCCGGGCGCCGGACGGGGTCGCCCCGGGGGTGGTCGTCGCGAGCGGCGGTGGCTGGGCCGCCCCGATCGCAATCGCGGCGGTCGCCGCCGTCGCGGTCGTCGCGGCGACCATCCTGACGGGCACCGTTTGGGACGCCGTCCGGCAGGCCTGGCTGCCGATCGGCTGGGCCCTGACGGTGTTGGTCCAGGCGACGGTGCTGATCGTCGTCGGGACCGTGTTCCTGCTCAGCCTGCCGATCCTGTGGCTGGTCGACCTCCTGATACCTGGGAACCCCGGCAGCCAGGTCGTCAACCCGTCGGCCCCCGCCGTGCCCGATGCGGCGCGGGCCGTGTCGGAGCGATCGGCCGACCTGCCCGACCCGATCCGGGCCGTCCTGGCCCTGGTGATCCTGGCCCTGCTGGTGGCCGCCGCGATCCGGTTCCGGACCCGCGTCCCGGCGCTACCGGTCCAGACGGCGGGGGAGGATCGGGAACGGGTGTCTGGGATGGCCGACCTGCTAGCGAACCTGCGCCGGGCGAGCGCCGCGCGACTCGGGCGGGACGGGCGCCCGGACGGCCTGGCCGGCCTGCGCGGCGATCCCCGCTGGCGACACACCCTGGCCATCCGCCTCGCCTACCGGGAATGGCTCGGGGTCACGGCGGCGGCCGGAATCGGGCGACAGGCGTGGGAGACGCCCGTTCGCCATGGCCAGCGCGTGGCGACCCGGCTCCCAGAGCGGTCCCGGGATGACCTGGACACGATGGTCACTACCTACCACGCGGCCAGGTATCGGCCCGGGCCCGCCTCGGCCGCCGAGGCGGCCCGGGCGACGGGGGCCTGGTCTCGCTTGCGACCCCTGCTGCCGGTGGTGGAGCGGTGAGCGAGATCGTCACCCCCGCGCGCGTCCCCGCCGCGCCCGCCGGGCTCGCCGAGCCGATCGGCATGTATCTCCACGTCCCGTTCTGCGCCCACATCTGCCCCTACTGCGACTTCAACACCTACGCCGGGGACGCCCAGTTGGCCCTGGTACCCCGCTATGTGGAGGCGCTGCGGCGCGAGATCGTCCGCCAGGGGGAGGAGCACGGGTGCCCGGCGGCGGGGACGGTGTTCATCGGCGGGGGCACGCCGTCCCTGTTGACCCCGGAGCAGATCGGCGCGGTCATCGACGCCTGCCGGGAAGGCTTCGACGTGGCACCAGATGCCGAAGTGAGCATGGAGGCCAACCCGAACGGCCTCGACGCGGCGACCGCCGCCGGGTTCCTCGCGGCGGGGGTGACCAGGCTCAGCCTGGGTGTCCAGACGGTCCACCGGCGCGGCCTGCGGACCCTCGGACGGCAACACGAGGCGGAGGACGCCCGGGCCGCCTACGTCGCCGCCCGGGAGGCCGGGTTCACGAGTGTCAGCCTGGA